>JANNSC010000096.1:0-4936 GCA_031402135.1 Gemmatimonadales bacterium
CTGGGAGTGAATGAACAGCACTCGCTCGCCCATCTTTGCGGTCAGCGCATTGGCGCCGGTGAGCGCCCCCGCGGCCCCATTGAACACGACGTGGGTTGGAGTCAGGGTTTTCATCACTTCGAGCATGTCCGCCATGCCGGCCCCGGGCGAGGCGTACTGTCGGAACTTTCCTTTGGCGTCGCGTGGCAGGTAGTAATCCTGCTCGCCGACGTAGTAGGCCCGATCGTAGCGCACCGGTTTCCCTTCGGCGTCACGCAAGCCGTCCCGGGGCAGCACCATGATCGCCCCATTCATCCCCGACACCACATGGAATGGGATCATCGGGCCACCCGGGGCGCAATGGTAGACAAATACTCCTGTCCGGGTCGCTTTGAATCGCAGCACCACCTCCTGTCCGGGTCCGATCTGGGTCAATGCACCACCACCAAGCGCGCCGGTAGCGGCATGAAAGTCGATGTTATGGACCAGGGTGTTGGGGGCGGGGTTGACCAAGGTGAGCTCGACTTGGTCGTTCTGGTGCACCACGATGAGCGGACCCGGCACGGAACCGTTGAACGACATCTGCCAGATCTTGGCTCCATCGGGACCGACGTCCATCAGTTTCTCGCCGACTTCCATGCGGACTTGCACGATGCGGGGTGGTCCATTGGCCACTTGATCGTGCGCGGGGACAAATGGCGGGGCAACCAGGGTCTGGGTAACCCGTTCCATTTGGCCGGGCGGGGATGCATCCGGAGCTCCCTGGTTCGCGGTGCAACCCTGTAAAAAGGCAATCGTCGACCCAGCCAGAAGACAGAGGCGCATGCCCAGCTCCGATGGTGGAATGAGTGAGACCTGACATCGTGAACCAGCAGACTGCTGCCACCAACAATAGGAAGACGTGAAGCTAGTGTGAGGGGAGCTTCACGCCGATGAACCGGGGGGTTACGCTTTGGCCCCGACCTTCACTTCCTCCGACGACCCCCGAAACATCACCCGGAGGAGAAACCCATAAAGAATCAGACAGCCTACCGCACCGGCAATCAGCAGGAAAATGACTGCCTGGCCAATCGAGGGATTGACCGACAGTTGGGGGGAAAGGCCACAGCAGGCAATCGAGACCGCAATCACCACGCCGCTCGCCATCAGCGCCACCCAGAAGGAGCGCCGCAGTACCCGGTCGTGCTCCAGTTCCCAGCTCAGGGTCGAATGGAGCGCCAGCAACTCCACGCTGGTCTCGCCGCTGTTGGCGGGCCCAAGCTCTTCGCCATAGAGGCGGGCCAGCTCATGAAAGCTCCGGCGGGCCAGCAGGTGGCGGAGGTAGTGAATGTTCATGGATGCGTGGGGAATCTCGGACAACTGCTCGGCAGCGCGGTGAATGCTCCGGGCCGCCTCCTGTAACGCGAAGAGCATGATGGCGCCGAGCAACCCCATCGAGCCGGAGAGGGTTTGCGCAATGGTGCTACCAGTGAACCAGAGCGAGTTTTGGAGATCGGCGTTCATGCCGTAGGGTCCCCTGTCGGGTGGTCTGGAATCACTGCTTCGGCTTCGATTTCAACCAGGTATTCGTCGCCCACCAGCTCGGCCTGCACCAGGGTGTTGGCCGGGAGAATATCTCCGAATCGCTCCCCGTGGGCCCGGGCCACCGGCTCCCAGTCAGTAATATGCCTTACAAACACCCGAGTCCGCACCACGTCCTCGAGCCGGCCGCCCACGGTCTGCAGCGCGCCATCGATCTTGTCTATGGCAAAGTGGGCCTGCGCTGCAGGATCGGCTCCCCCGATTACCCGATCACGGTGGGTGGCGGTAGTGCCGGAAATCCAGACCTGGTTGCCACGGCGGACCGCCCGGCTGAAGCCGGCGATTGCCTCCCAGGACGTACCGGTCAGCACCCGAGTTGATCCATCGGCTCCATGCGCTGAGTGGTACGGGGTTGGAATGGAATCGAGATGATGGCGGAGGTCGCCCGACGCGGTGAGGTAGGGCGGCTTCCGGTATTCGTCGCCGCAGTCGCCGGGAATCGGACGCAGCGATGCCATGGCCACCGCAAGTTCCGACCGGCTCACCGGATCGAGGTGCACTGCGGTGAGCCGCAGGTTGTCGGAAAGATGATTGCGCTCTCCGAGGCGGGCCCCAACGATGATGCCGCCAACTGCCGGTTGGTCGAGGATCTGGCGGCAGGCAACATTGGCCATCGATACGCCGCCGCCCAGCCGGCCGGCAATCTGCTTGACAACCCTCGACAGCTCCTGGAGTGCGGTCCAGCCTCCAGCCTGCTCGACAAAGCGTGCGTACTTCATTTCCGACCAGCTTTCCAGCGAATCGGGCTCCGATTTGCCGAGCCACCGTTCGGTGAGCAACCCACCCGCCACGGTGCCGTAGGCCAGAAGCCTGATACCGTGCTCCAGGCAGAATCGGGTCATCCGCCCTGCGGCCCGCTGATCGAGCAGCGAGAAGGACACTTGATTGGAGACGATGCCGATCCCGCTGGAAACCGCAACCCGAAGGTGAGCGGTATCGATGTTGGTCACACCAAGGTGACGGATCACGCCTTCCCTCTTGAGCTCATCCAGCCAGAACAGTGCGTCGAGCCAGGCAGGGTCGGCATAGTTCCAGGCATGAAACTGCAGCAGATCGAGACAGTCGCCCCCCATGCGCTGGAGCGCCAGATACACGGCGGCTCTGACATCGTCCCGGGTCAGCGGCCCCGGCTGAGGCACCCACTTGGTCAGGAATTCGGCTCGCGCTCCCGGGTGCCGCTGCCGGAACCGGCCCACGATTTGTTCGGCCGATCCGTAGTGATCGGCCATGTCGAATGTGGTGAAGCCGGCATCGACGTATTCGGCCATCGCGTCGGCGGCACGATCGAGATCCACCCGCCGCCCGGCCCGTTCCATATCCGCGATCTGCCAGAGCCCGGTGATGACCCTGGAGATGGTCAGGCCCGGGGCCAGATCCATTCGCTCGACCGGAGGCGCTGGGGCCACGGGCTACTCCTCCGGGAGCACGGAGAATCGGGCGGCGAGGTCGACGCCAGCTGTTCTGAGGCGATTGGTCTCCCGAAAGTACACCACGCTCCCAACCACCATTACGATCAGCCATACCGGAGTGGACCTGAAGTACCACGCATCGACCGGGGAACTCAGATCCTTCCACACCTGAACCACCAGGAATCCGCTCAGCATCAGAATTCCCAGCATTGCGAGCGCCACCTGGGTCGGCCGGTGCCGCACAACCGTTACGGCGCGGGCCAGGACCGGATTCCGTCGGGGCAAGGTGAGCACGGCCAGGCACATGAGCAGAAAATTCACCAGCATCGAGATGATCATGATGTCGATGCCGAGAAAGAAATCGCCGGCCCAATGGCTGCCCACGATCCCCACCGTGGACACCAGCCCGCTGATGAGGATGGCGACGTGCGGCGTGTGCCACCGCGGGTGGATTGCGGCCACTTGGCGGGGAAAGATGCCGTCGGCGGCCCAGGCAAACATCAGTCGGGAGACCGCCAGCAGCATGGCGGGAAGGTCGTTGGTGAGCGCCACCGCCGCGCCGGCCACAATGGCAACAGTCCACCCGGCAGGAAGGAGATAGCCGAGGAGGCCCGGGGCGGTGAGATCTCGGGTAGCCGCCTCCCGGGCGATGTACCCCCACGGAACCGCGTGGTACATCGCCGATGCGAAGAGGAAGTAGAAGGTGCCCACGACCACCATCGCAATGCCAATGGCAAGAGGAAGGTTCCGGCCCGGGTTCTTTGCCTCTCCACCGGCCTGGGCAATCGAGTCAAACCCGATGAAGCTGGAAAACAGGACCGCCGATGCCGAAAGGAAGGCCCTCAGGTTGAAGGGGACCGATGCGGCCTCGGGAATCGGGTGGCCGTCCCGGGCCAGGGCGGCAACGGCAAATTCACTTTGATCGTGGGAAAATCCTGCCACGATCACCACCCCGCCTAACACGAACATCAGCACCATGAGCGGGATCACCGTGCGCTGGTACGCCGCCACCCCGAGCAGGTTGATCCCCACGAAGAGCCACAGCAGGGCCAGCGAAACTCCCACCCGCACCATGCCGATATCGAGAGTTGCCGCCAGCCCGGACCAGCCGAGTGCCGTGGCAATGTCCCGGAAGAAGGGAACGATCAGATAGGATACGACGCCGATCACGATCGACAGCCCGAACCACTGAGAAAAGCTGGCGACGAATCCGAGATACGGACTCAGCCCTCGGCTGGCGTAGAGATAGCTGCCGCCGGCCCGGGGCATCGCCGAGGCGAGTATCGCGTAGGCGAGTGCCGCGAGCAGCGCGGGCACGGCAGCGAACAGGAACGCGGGGAGAACGTAGGGGCCTATTCCCGGCACGCTCCGGTGAATCATGATCGGGACCACATTGATGGAGGCCCCGATCATCGAGCAGATCCCGGTGGCGGCAAGGCCGGCAAGGCCCAGCCGGCGGGAGAGCTGCGTCACTGCTGGCCTTTGAGCACCTTCCCGCCCTGCATGACCCAGCTCACCCGCTGGGTGGCGGTGATATCCTGGAGCGGATTCCCCGGCACCGCAATCAAGTCCGCCAGTTTTCCAGGGGCAATGGTTCCGCGATCCGAGACCCCCAGCAGATCGGCCGCCCCGATGGTCGCGCTCCGCAGTGCGTCGAGCGGCGACATCCCGAACTTGACGTAGAGTGCAAATTCCGCGGCGTTTTCTCCGTGCGGGTACACCGCAGCATCGGTTCCAAATCCGATCTTGACGCCCGCCGCGATCGCCCGCTTCAGGCTTTCCCGCGCCAGAGGGAGAATGGTTTCGGCCTTGCGCCGAATCGGGGCCGGCAGGACAGCGAGGTTGTTACGGTCGACCAGGTAGGTGGTCGGCACCAGGTAGGTGCCCCGTTCCTTCATCATCGCGATGGCCTCGTCATCGAGCTGGGAACCGTGCTCGATCGACGCAACGCCGGCCCGGACCGCCGC
>JANNSC010000097.1:0-4260 GCA_031402135.1 Gemmatimonadales bacterium
GCAGCCAGCAGCAACATTGCCAGTGGCTCCCACTCCGCCCTGCCTTGGGGAAAACCCGGCAGGATGACCCGCACCAATAGAATGGCGGCCAGGGGCGACAGCGCCAACCGCCACGGCGCGCCGGCCAACGGAGGAAGTGCACTGAGGAGGAGCGTGCTCCCGCCCAGCAGCAGCACCAGCAGTCGTTCCGCCGGCGGGCTGAACGGTCCAGCGGGGAGCCCGGCGAGGAGGCCACCGATCGGGCCAAGAATGGTGAGCATCAGGACCAGGGCGGCGCCCAACAACCCGGCGCCAACAACCAGGGGAACCAACCAAAATCGCTTCCTGGAGTGCACCGTGCTACGGACCGCCCCGGATATGGCCAACAGAAAACCCAGCCCAATCAAAATCAGGTGCGGCGCCACGGCGGCAATGACCAAGCCGCTCCCCCCAAGCCAATCCACGCCCCGGTAACCCAACATCGGGGCCGCTGCCGGGAGCGCCACCTCCCGCTTCCACCCGCTCCGGAGCACCAACACCACAGAGGCAAGCACCAGCAACAGCCCCGAACCGGCGAGGACCTTGTTAATCGTCACGAAAGACGTCGGCGCAGCGACCCCCCCGACCGCCGCAGCCGCCGTCCCGAGCATCACGGCGACGAGTCCAGCCCCCCCGAGCCGCCGGGCCGCGGCCACCGGCAGCAGCGCCACCACCAGTGCGAGAATGCCGTAGACCAGCGGGAGCCGTTCCAGCACTCCGGAAAGCCCCGCTATCGGGGAACCGCTCCGTCCAGCTGCTGGATGGTCCGAATGCTCGGCGGCCGTTCCCGCTGGAGGCGGGCGGCCACTCGTTCGGCCTGCCCCAACACCCGGAGAATGTTCTCTCCCGCCAGCTTGCGGAGGTCGGCTTCGGTCCAGCCTCGGCGGGCCAATTCAGCGAAGAGCGCTGGAAAGGTGGAGACATCCTCGAGGCCGACCACCGTCTCGGTGATTCCGTCGAAATCGGAGCCGATGCCAACGTGGTCCACGCCGGCAACCTTGCGGATGTGCTCGATATGGTTGGCCACATCGCCGATGGTCGCCGTCTTCGCGGAAGTCAGAAAGCTGTTGACGAACGTCGCCATGACCACGCCGCCATTCTTGGGCAGCCGGGCCAGGATCGAATCGGGCACATTGCGCCGGTGGTCCAGCAGAGCCCGCGCGTTCGAATGCGAAAACATCACCGGGGCCTCGGTCACGTTGAGCGCATCGCTCATGGTGGCGGGCGATACATGGGACAGATCCAGCAGCATCCCCAGCCGATTCATCTCATGCACCACTTCCTCACCGAAGCGGGTCAGGCCCTCGTGCTTCACCGAATCCAGCGCCGCATCGGCCCAATCGAGCGTGACGTTGTGGGTGAGCGTCATGTACCGGGCGCCCATCTCGTAGTACATCCGAAGCGCACCCAGCGAGTTTTCGATGGCGTGTCCTCCCTCCAAACCCAGGAGAGAACCAATTTTCCCGGCGGCAAAGGCCCGCCGCACCGCCGCCACTGTTGGGGTCCACTGCAGCACCTCGGGGTATTTGGCAATAGTTCTTCGGGCGATGTCGAACTGCTCCAACTGGACCCGGGCAAATCCCGAGTCGCGAATTTCCCCCGGGATGTAGATCGACCAGAATTGGGCTCCGACCATCCCCTTCCGAAGCCGAGCCAGGTCGGTCATTCCGGGTGTCTTCTTCCGGAGATCATAGGCCTCGACGTCCAGGTGCATCAGCGAATCCTCCCGGATTCGCCACGGCAAATCGTTATGCCCGTCTACCAGCGGCGTCGTCCGGAGCACCCGCCGAGCCAGGGCAAGGTTTCGATCCACGACCTGGCCCTGAAGCGAGCCCGCGGCAACTGCCAGCATCATCAATGGAACCAATCGCATCACGAGGCCTCCGGCCAGACGTAGTCCTTGAATTGTTCCCGCAACACCTTCTTGTCGAACTTGCCCACGCTCGTTTTCGGAATCGCTTCGATGACCACCACGTCGTCCGGCAACCACCAATCGGCCACCTTTCCCTTGAGAAATGCCCGGACGCTCTCTCGGGTCAGCGGCGGCGTTGCACCCGGCCTCTGCACCACGCACGCCAGTGGGCGTTCGGTCCATTTGGAATGGGCAATCGCCACCACCGCCGCCTCCCCTACCTGGGGATGGCCCATGATGGCGTTCTCCAAATCCACGCTTGAAATCCATTCGCCGCCACTCTTTACCATGTCCTTGGTGCGGTCCACCAGACGCACATACCCCCGCTCGTCGAGGCAGGCCACGTCGCCGGTGCGGAACCAGCCGTTGTCAAACCGGTCGGCGCTGCCGGGATCGTTGTAGTACTCCCGGAGCACCCACGGGCCCCGGGCCTGCAATTCACCGGCAGTGGCGCCATCCCACGGCGCTACGGTGCCATCGTCCCGAACCACCCGAAGCTCCACCAGCGGAAACGGCGTTCCCTGCAACAGCCGCACCCGGAGTCGCTCCTCGGTCGGCGCGTTTTCCATGTCGCCGCGCAATCGGGAGACCGAGCCTGCCGGGGAAAGCTCGGTCATCCCCCAGGCATGCACCACCTCCACACCCATCTGCTCGAATCCCTCCAGCAGCACCCGCGGCAGCGCCGAGCCGCCCACAATGATCTGCCGAAGCGTCGGCAATTGCCGGGCCTCCTGCTTGAGGTAGTGGTACAGCGCCGAAATGATGGTTGGAACACCGCCCACGAAGCTGACCCGCTCGCTCTCGATGAGGTCCGCGACGTCTTTGGGTTGCAGGTACGGTCCCGGCAGCACCATTCCCGCCCCCAGCATTGCCGCGGCAAACGGGAGCCCCCAGGCATTGGCGTGAAACATCGGCACGATCGCCAGGATGACGTCCCGCTCTTTGAGCTGAAACGCATCGGTGAGGGACATCCCGAGAGTGTGCAGCACCAGGGCGCGATGAGAGTAGAGCACCCCTTTGGGGTTTCCGGTGGTGCCGGAGGTGTAGCAGAGCGCCGCGGCGGCTTGCTCCTCCAAAGCGGGATACTCGAATCGGCCCGACTCAGCGGCCAGGAGTGTTTCGTAGTCGAGTAGCCCATCCCGCTCCCCGGGGGCATCATCATTCATGACCACCACATGCTTCACCGTGGTGAGCTGGGCCCGGATCTTGTTGAATACCGGCAGCAGCGACGCATCCACCAGGACGACGCTGTCGCCGGCATGGTTCAGAACATATACCAGCTGTTCCGGAAAGAGCCGGACATTCACTGTGTGCAGCACCGCGCCCATGCAGGGAATCGCGAAATACGCTTCCAGGTGCCGGTGCGAGTTCCAGCCAAAAGTTCCCACCCGGTCGCCCGGGCGTACCCCCAGCCGGGTCAGTGCGCCCGCCAGCCGGTCCACCCGGCCGGCCCACTCCCCATAGGTGTAGCGGAACACGCCGCCGGCATGGCGGCTCGAAATGGTCCGACGAGTATGTAATCGTCGGGCCCGATCCAGAAAGTGAGTCAAAACCAGGGGCCAGTCCATCATGAGTCCGTTCACGACGGGACTCCGCGGTAAAGGGTCAAATGCGCTGTGTATATAGATAGTGAGGAATACGGCTTGGCGGCTTGGGGCACAAGTCCACGCCCCGGTACGGCCCTTGCGGGTTCCCCTCCCAGACTGGGAGGCTTGCGACGTGATCACAGCCGATGCCCGAGCCCGCATTACGCCGGAGGATCTCAACCTGCTCGACGGCTGCGCCCGTCGAGTCCGGGCTGGCGATTCGCTGGACTCGATCCTCGATCGGCGCAGTCTGGTTCCGGCGCTGCTGGGCGCCCCGCTCCCCGGACCCTCCCCTTCCCTGCTCTTCTACGTATTGGTCCGCCACTCGCTGCTCGATGTCGGGGTCGAGGACCCCGCTGTCGCCGACTACTTTGCCGCGCTGCTTCGCGAGTTCGGCTCTCGGCAGCGGGCCTTTCAGGTGGACGACGTGGACGACCACGACCACCGCTATCTGGTGGACATCCTCGCCGATCTCTCGACCTCGACCGGCACCCGGCAGTTCAAAGTCTCGGTACACCTCGGCAATTACGCCGTGTGGCTCGCCGGCGTCTTCCCCGAGCGGGTGGCGGCCCAGCGAATCCGGCGGGGCGGCCCCGATCTCTCCTACTACGAAGCGCTCGGAGGGCGCGGATTTGCCGAAGCCTCTGAGCACCAGATGGCGGAGCGCGCCGGGTTGGAAGATGTGCTGCGCACCGCCGCAGAACGGGTCCACGATGTCCGGGTTGCCCTCAATCGGGTCAGCGC
>JANNSC010000098.1:0-4647 GCA_031402135.1 Gemmatimonadales bacterium
ATCGAGTGAGCAGGTGTGGGCCCAGACCCTGCGCACGCCGGGCTTGAGCCTCCAGGCCCGGTGAATGGCCTGAGTCAGCAGGTACCCGCCGAGTCCCTGGCCGGTGAAGTTCGGCAGGAGTCCGAATACGACGATCTCAACCGAGTACCCGGGCTGGATCTCCAATTCGAAATACCCGGCCGGCGTTCCGGCGTGGTGGGCGACCCAGGTTTCCAGCTCGGGACGGTCCAGCCACTCGCGCCATTCTCCCCAGGTCCACGCCAGGCGGTCGACCCAGTACCAGTCGCCCCCCACGGCAGTGTAGAGGAACCGGTTCAGCGCGGGCGATGGAACCCCGGCACGGATCAGCAGGAGCTCCGCCGGCAGTTGCCCCGATGGCTGCAGCTCCGTGGGAGAAAGCATTTCAAGATGGGTGGTGCGAACCTCGGTGTTCACGCCGGGAGAATCCGTCCGGCGCAGGCGCCGAATCCGATGGCGCGGAAGCCCTCCCGGGCACAGCGGCCCCGCAGCACGACTTCGTCGCCATCTTCGAGGAATCGGCGGATCTCCCCATTGGGAAGCGTCAACGGCTCGGTGCCCCGCCAGGTGAGCTCCAGCAGGCAGCCCCGGCTGTCCCGGGTCGGCCCGGAAACGGTTCCGCTGGCCAACAGATCGGCGGGGCGCAGATTGCACCCGTTGCTGGTGTGGTGGGTGAGCAGCTGCCCCAAGGTCCAGTACATCGCGGCAAAATCGGCGCAGCTCAACTGGTGGGCTGGGAGCCCCTCGTCTTGCATACGTGCGGTGCGAAGTTCGACGGAAAGGTTGATGGCAATGCCGCCGCGGGACTGGTTGCCCGGATCGTCAAGATAGGGCAGCGGAGCCGGATCGCCCTCCGGACGAGGAGCGGCGGGAACCCGAAACGGTTCCAGCGCATCGAGGGTCACCACCCACGGGGAAATCGTGGTGCCAAAATTCTTGGCGAGGAAGGGCCCCAATGGCTGGTACTCCCAGCGCTGGATATCTCGAGCCGACCAATCGTTGAGGAGCGAGAGCCCGAAGAGATGCTGCTCCGCCTCGGCGAGAGCGATGCTGCTGCCGAGTTGGTTCCCTGCACCGACCCATGCGGCGACCTCGCATTCGTAGTCCAGTGCGGTGGTAGCCGCCAGCACCGGGCCGGGAACCGGGTCGGTCTGCAGCTGGCCCCGGGGCCGCTTGATTGGCGTTCCCGAAGGGACGATCGACGAGGCCCGGCCGTGGTACCCGATCGGCACCCATTTGTAATTGGGAAGGAGCGGCTGGTCGGGACGAAACATGCTGCCGACGTTGCTGGCGTGATGGATCGATGCGTAGAAGTCGGTGTAGTCACCAATGGCCGCCGGGAGCAGCAGGTCGGCGGACTCGATGACCAGCAGACACTCTTCAGGCGGGCGCTGCAGCGGCGAATCGGCGCGGAGCAAGTGGTGCAGCGCGGTGCGGAGGAGGCGGGCGGCGGGCCGGCCCAGGGCCATCAGCTGACCAAGGTCGGGGCCTAGCAGCGCGCTGCGTGTGGCAGTCTCCAGACCGCCTAGTGCGCCCACTTCGGTGGCGCGGCGGAGATCGAGCAGGCAAGTACCGATTGCCGCACCGATGCGGGGTTGATCCGAACTGCCCCGGCGCCGGAAGGTTCCCAAGGGAAGATTCTGAATGGGAAAATCGCTGTCGGGATCGTTGGCGGAGGCGACCCACGATTGGACCGCGGGGTCATGGCTCGGGTCGAGGCGGCCGGTCACTTGGCGTTTCGGAGGGTCAGTTCCTCCACCGGTTCGGTGAAGGAGCAGGAGCCGAAGCCGTGGACAAATGCCTTGCGCATTTCCCGCAGCGCCCCGGTTGGAAAGCGATGATCCCTCCAGACAATTGCATCTCCGTTGATCCAGAACGCCGAGGCGTCTTCCTCCAGCAGCGCCTGCAGGGCCTGCCCGGGCAGGCCGCCGCCCCAGAGCGCGGCGGAGGCGATGAAAAGATTGAGGTATCCATGCATGGTGGCTGAAGCTGCGTCTTTGGCGTAGGTGAGGCGATAGGCACCCCGCACCGGATGGTGGAGGCCGGCGGTGGCCTTGAAGGGCAGCTTGCGAAGGGCGGCGGCCTCGAGAAACGCCATCAAGAGCTCCGGCTGGGGGAAGGCACCCGGGCTGGTGCCGCCGGTCCGCACCTTGGCAAAGGCGCCACCGGCAGAGATCACGTCAAGGGTTTCCGGCATCACCTCCCCCAGCGAAACCTCGAGATACCGGTTGAGCCGCTGCGGAAGGGCGGCGAGGACGGCCCGGGCAACCCCGGGGCTCGGCGCTTTGACCTCGACCGCGTCAACCCGGGCGCCGTCTGGCACATGCTTCCGGTTGAACCGCTCGATGGTATCGACGTCATCAGCGGTTCCCACACCGATCAGGGCGCTCACAGAAATCCGGGGCCACGGCGCCGGAATCCGGGAGAGCGAAGATTCGAATTCAGGGAATCGGGACACCGGAACCACCAGCCGTCCCAAGGCCCAGGAATCCGCGCTGGTGAGGCCGGTCAGGTAGTGGTCGACCGCGACGTCCATGTTGAGCTCGGCCGGCGGGAAGAGGCCGGCAAAATCGATGGCGGATGCCAGGAGGGCACGGACCGCCGGCAGCGGAGCCGAGGTTGAGGTGGGCACCGGGGAATAATACTAGAGCCGAAACGGGGAGAGGTCGAAACGAGGCTCCTGGTCGAGGACGAGGTCGGCGAGGACCTCGCCGATGGCGGGCGCAAATTTGAATCCGTGCCCGGAACAGGGACTGGCGAGAATCACCCGCGAATCGATGGCCGAGCGATCGATCAGGAAATCCTGGGAGGGTGTGTTGGTGTAGAGACAGCTGGCCGAGTCGTTGAGGATGCCGTTGAGCGCTGGCGTGCGAGTGGCCATGAGAGTGCGGACCCGCTCGACCTCCGCTCCGGTGACTGGCGGACGCTCGGCATTGGGATCCTGGGGGGCGCCCTGATGATGGATGGCAACCTTGGCACCATCGCCAAAATCAGGGAAACCGTAAAACATCTGTTCGGGAGCCCATTCCCAGATGAAAATCGGCATCCGATCGGGCGTCGCAAAGGCTGGGTTTCCGGCAGGGGCAAACCACAAAAGTCGCTGGCGGGCGACCTCGAGTGGAAGCGGCGCGCCGGGAAGAGCCCCCGCCATCCACGCTCCGGCGGCAAGCACCAGGCGGTTGACCGCGTAGGACCCTTTGGCGGTGGTCAGCGTGAGGGGGTTACCCCGATCCCAGGAAAGCACCGGCTCATCGAAGTGGAGTTCCCCCCCGGCCCGGCCGGCCAACTCGAGCGCGGCCTCAATGGCGAGCTCGGGAAAGAGCACTCCGGCCCGGGGTTCGAAGAGTCCGACCTCGTGAGGGCCGGGCTGAAAGACTGGAAAGCGCTGGCGCACCGCGGCGGGCGCCAGCTCCTCGAACGGGAGTTGATGAAGGAGGGCGCTGTTTCGGGCCCCGCTCACCAGGGTGCCATCAGGCGGCCCGATCATGATTCCGCCGGTTTCTGCCAGCAGACGGCGGCCGCTGTCCCGCTCCAGCTGGTTCCAGAGCGTCCAGGCATGGCGAACGATGGGGACGTATTGGGGGTGCTCGAAGTACGCTTCGCGAATGATACGGCTCTTGCCGTGAGAGGAGCCGAGGGCGTGGGGCGGATGGAAACGATCGAATCCGATGACCGAGCGGCCCCGCCGCGCCAAGGTGAGGGCGGTCATGCTTCCCATTGCGCCGAGTCCAACGATGCCGACGTCGTAGGTGATCACGTGGTGATTATCCTATATGTATGACCGATCCGCTGGCAACGTACCACTTGATTGACCTGGAGCACATGGGGCAGCCGGAGTCGGTGGCGGCGTGCCTGCTGGGAACCACCGATGGTCCAATGGTGATCGATCCGGGCCCCACCTCGACTCTGCCGCGGCTCCGCGCCGGGCTGGCCGAACAGGGGTGTTCGGTGGCCGAACTTTCGGCGATTTTCCTGACCCACATCCATCTCGACCACGCCGGCGCCACCGGGACCCTGGTCCGGGAGAATCCCCAGCTCACGGTGTACGTGCACCAGCGCGGCGCGATCCACTTGGTGGATCCGGCCAAATTGCTGAGCAGCGCCGCTCGGCTCTACGGGTCCCGGATGGACGAGTTGTGGGGTGAATTCGCAGCGGTACCGGCAGCCCGGGTTGTTGCGCTGGCGGGGGGGGAACGCCTGACGCTGGGCAACCGGCAATTCGAGGTGGCCTATACGCCGGGCCACGCATGGCATCATGTGTGTTATTTCGAGCCGGCGAGCGGCACGGCATTCGTAGGAGATACCGGCGGACTCCGCACTCCGCAGTTCGACCTGGTGTTGCCGGTCACGCCGCCACCGGACTTCGACCTCGAAGCGTGGCTCGACTCGATGCACCGGGTACGGATGTGGCAGCCACGGGAACTGGTGCTGACCCACTTCGGCCCATCGTACCATCCGGAGCGGCACCTGGAAGCGTTGCGTTCGGCGCTGCTGGCGTGGGCGGAATATGCCAAGGACAGCCTCTCGGTGACCGGCAACGACGCCGATCAGATGCGGTGGTTCCTGCACCAACTGGAAGGATGGATCGAGGGCCGGGTGCGTCCGGAACTCGCCAGCCGATTTCTGGCC
>JANNSC010000099.1:0-4103 GCA_031402135.1 Gemmatimonadales bacterium
AGGTCTTCCTGTCGGGCCGGGTGGCGGCCGTGGTGCGGGACGGGATGGCCTTCGGGCCCTCACGCACTCCGCCCCAGGCGCTGCTTGATCAGCCGGTGCTGCACGTTTCCTTGACCATCTCGATTGGGGCTACGCCGGAGGAGCGGGAGCGTACCATGCCGCTCGAATCCACGATTTTTGCAGGGGAGCTGAAAGCGCCGATCGTGCTCCTGATGGAGCAGCGGCCGGAGGGGTGGCCGCGGTAAAGAAAGCTGCCGCGGTCGCTCTGCCCCCTCGCTATGGTCCGGTTGCCGCCTTCATCCTGGCCACAAATTCCGCCACGTCCCCGCCTTCGGCTGCCAGACCCACCACCGCCGAACCACTGATCGCTCCCCGTGCACCCATCGCCATTGCCGCGCGCACCTGTTCGGGGCGGGATATCCCGAAGCCGAGCACCGGTGGCGGCGCGCCGAATTCCACCAGCATTTTGATCAGGGTGGACTGATCGCGGTGCAAGCGCTGGTCGGCGCCGGTGACGCCTTCGCGGGAAGTGACGTAGGTGTATCCCTCCCCAGCGGCGGCAATGCGCTGGAGGCGCGCGGCATCGGCATTGGGGGGGGCGATGAATACCGGTGCAATGCCGGCGGCGCGCGCCGCTGCGGCGATTGGAGCCGATTCGAGCACCGGCAAGTCGGCCACCAACACCGAATCCACTCCAGCTCCCGACGCTTCCGCGTAGAACTCGGCCGGATCCCGATGACAGACGAGATTGGCGTACACCAGGAGCCCGATGGGGAGGTCGGGGAATTCGACGCGGATGGTGGCGATGAGCTTCCAGCAGTCGGCCCGCTTCACGCCGGCGGCAAGCGCCCGGGCGCCAGCCGCCTGGATGACCGGACCATCGGCCACCGGATCGGAGAAGGGGAGGCCCAGCTCCAGCCCATCGGCGCCGGCGCGGGCGAGGGTGCGGAGGAGGGCGAGACTTTGTGCCGGGCCAGGATCACCCAGCATGGCGAAGGGGATGAAGGCGCCGCGGCCCTCTTTCCGCCGCCGTTCGAACATTGCCGCGTAGCGCGCCCCGCGTGGGGTGGCGGTTGTCATGCGGCGCCCTCCGCGGGGGAAAGCTGTTGCAACACGGTGGCGAGGTCCTTGTCGCCCCGCCCCGACAGATTGACGAGAATATTGTTCGGTGGTGCCGCGGTTCCGGCTGCCTCCAGCGCGGCGGCGAGGGCGTGGGCCGATTCCAGCGCGGGGATAATACCTTCGGTGCGCGCCAGCAGGCCAAACGCGTCGAGCGCCTCCCGGTCGGTGCAGGTGGTGTAGCTGGCCCGGCCGCTCTGGTTGAGCCAGGCGTGTTCCGGCCCAACGCCGGGATAGTCGAGGCCGGCGGAAATGGAGTGGCTCTCTCCGATTTGTCCCTCGCTGTCCTGGAGGGTAAGGCTGTAGGCGCCATGTAACACGCCGGGGGTTCCCCGATTCAGGGTGGCGCAATGGCGGCCGGAGTCGAGCCCCTCGCCGGCGGCTTCGACCCCGAGGAGCCGAACCTCGTCGTCCGGAATGAAAGCGGTAAAAATCCCCATGGCGTTCGATCCGCCGCCGACCGAGGCCACCACGAGGTCAGGAAGCGCCCCGGTCTGCTCCAGCATCTGGGCCCGGGCCTCATCGCCGATGATCCGCTGGAAATCCCGCACCATGGTAGGAAAGGGATGGGGGCCGGCCACGGTGCCGAGCAGATAGTGGGTGTCTTCGTAACTGGCCGACCAATCGCGCAGCGCCTCGTTGATGGCGTCCTTGAGGGTTTGAGAACCGGTGGTAACCGGTATTACCTCGGCGCCCATCAAGCGCATCCGGAAGACGTTCTGCTTCTGGCGCTCCATGTCCACGGCGCCCATGTAGACCCGGGTGCTGATGCCGAGGACCGCGCCGGTCAGGGCGGTTGCCACCCCGTGTTGCCCCGCTCCGGTTTCGGCAATGAGGCGCCGCTTGCCCATCTTGCGGGCCAGCAGGCCCTGCCCGAGGGCCTGGTTGGTCTTGTGGGCACCGCCGTGCAAAAGGTCCTCGCGCTTGAGAAAAATCCGGGAGGAGCCGGAAGGCACGATGTTGCGACAGCAGTAGAGCGGGGTGGGCCGCCCGGCGTAGTGGCTGAGCAGGTCCTTCAGCTCCCGCTGAAACTCGGGATCGGTGGCACTCTCCAGAAACGCCGCCTCGAGTTGCTCCAGCGCCGGCATCAGGATTTCCGGGACGTAGCTCCCCCCGAAGGGGCCAAAGCGGCCGGTGAGCTTCATCGGGTGTGGTCTCCTCGTCCAGGAATGCGGCGTCGGGCCGCAAAGAATTCGAGCAGCTTGCCGGGGTCTTTCTTTCCGGGCGCTGATTCCACCCCGGAACTCAGATCCAGCCCCCAGGTGTGGAGAGCGGCGGCGCGGTCCACGTTTCCGGCGTTGAGGCCGCCAGCCAGGATCAGCTCGGTGCGCTCGGGATGGCCCTCGAGAAGGGTCCAATCAAAAGTGTGCCCGGCTCCGCCAAGTTTTCCCGGGGTCCAACCGTCAAGCAGCAGCCGGTCGGCGCCGGATTCCGATTTGCCGGGAATCCGCTGCCGCACTCGAACCGCCTTCCACACCTCGCAATTGGGCGGAAGCAGTGCGCGAACGCGGCGGACCTCGTCGGGCGCCTCGTTGCCGTGTAGCTGCACCGCGGCGAGTCCGAGTTGGGCAGCGGCCGCGGCAATCTCCTCGGGTTGCTGGTTGGCAAAGACGCCCACCCATTGCAGCGGCGCGGCTCGGCGCACCACCTCGGCTTGCTCAACCGAGATGCGACGGGGGGACTCGAGGGCGAACATTACGCCGCCGTGGGTGGCACCGGCGTGGAGCGCCGCCCGGGCACCGTCCGGCGTCGTCAGTCCGCAGATCTTGGTCCGGCCGTAGCGGAGCTGGCGCACCGCCCGATCGAGGTCAGCTTCCCGCATCAACGCGCTCCCGACCAGGAAGGCATCGGCGTGGGGGCGGAGCGCCACCAGCTGCTCGCGCGTGTTGATGCCCGACTCGGCAACCACCAGGCGATCGGGCGGAATCAGTGGGCTAAGCCGTGCCGACACGCCGAGGTCAACGGCGAGGGTGCGAAGATCCCGGTGATTGATGCCGATGATGGCGGCGCCGAGCGCTATGGCGCGGGCGGTTTCCGCTTCGTTGTGCACCTCGGTCAGGATTTCCATCCCGAGCCGGCCGGCGAGCCCGGCGCAGCGCTTCCAGGCGTGGTCATCGACGGCAGCGAGGATCAAGAGGATGGCATCGGCTCCGTAGCAGCGGGCTTCGGCAACCTGGAACGGCTCGAGGATGAAGTCTTTGCAGAGCAGCGGCTGGGACAGTCGCCTCCGAACCTCGGCGAGCCGTTCCAGCGATCCGCCGAAAAACTGCCGGTCGGTCAGGACCGAGACGGCATCGGCGTGGCGGCCGTAGCTGGCCAGTACCGGCTCGAGGTCGTTGCCGGCCCGAATGGTGCCCGCCGACGGCGAGGCGAATTTGATTTCGAGCAGCAACCCGGGGCGACCATCGCGCAGCGCTGCCGCCAGGCTGCGATTGCTCGGGGCACAGTGCGTGAGGAGCGATTCGAGGGAGGCGGATTGCTTCCGAAGGGCCACCTCGGTGCGCTTGTGAGCCAGGATCTGATCAAGGGCCATGGGAGAGCTCCGCCATTCGCGCCAGCCGCCGGGCGCTGCCGCCGCCATGGAGCGCAGAACGGGCGAGCTTGACGCCGGCGGCGATGGTGGCCGCCTTTCCGGTGACCCAGGCGAGAGTTCCGGCGTTGAGCGCAATGGCGTCGGCGTGGACCGGATTTCCTTTTCCCTCGAGCATCCCGATGAGCCAGACGGCGTTCTCGTCGGGGCTCCCACCAGCAAGGGCGCGGAGCGGCGCCGGCTCCACCCCAGCCTCCTGGGGGGTGATGGTGAGGTGGCGGATCTTGCCGTCCCGGAGCAGCACCGCGGCGGTAGGGCCGTGCAGGGCGACCTCGTCGAGGCCGCTGCCATGCACCACCAAGGCAACTTGGCGGTCCAGGAGCTGCAGGGTGCGGGCGGCCGATTCGCAGAGGGCGGGATCATAAATGCCCATCATCTGCCACGGAGGCCGCGC
>JANNSC010000100.1:0-2137 GCA_031402135.1 Gemmatimonadales bacterium
CTCTTCGAGCGCGCCGTCTCGCTGGCAAATCCGTCGGCGTCGGTGCAAGTTGAGAACGACTCCTGGATTGCCCGGACCCCCGCTGGTCGGCTGATCGGACGGGCTGGCCCGCTCCGGTCCGATGCCCCTCCGTGGGCAGCGGCGCTGCTGGGGTTCGAGGTGGAGGTGGAAGCGGCACCGCGGCCGGTTTACGGCTACACGCCCCTTCCGACCACCCCCGCCGCCACCCGGGACATCGCGCTGCTGTTGCCCGAGGGCGTGATGCTGGAAAGAGTGTCCGATGAGGTCCGGGCAACCGCCGGAACAATTCTGGAGCAGTTGTCGGTGCTGGACGAGTATCGCGGCAAGGGGCTTCCTGCCGGGCGCCGCAGCGTGGCGCTCCGGCTGATACTCCGGGGTCGGGAACGGACCCTTCGGGATTCCGACGTGGAAGCAGTGCTGGCACGCATTCTCTCGAGGCTGGAACAGACCCTTGACGTCACCCTACGCACGGCCTGATCGTCCTGAGCTCGACCGGCTGGAGCGCCTCCTCTCTTCCATAGAGGAAGAGCTTGGCGTTTGGCGCACTCGCTGCCTCAAGGCCGAGCAGGACCTCGCCGCGGCGCCCAGCAAGGGCAGGGTGGTTCAGGGAAGTTCCGAAGTCGCTCAGGCACGCCAGCGGATCGGCCTCCTGGAGGGAGAAAATCTCGATCTCCGCCGCCGAATCGCCGCCGCGCGGGAACAGGTGGAGCGGCTCAGTTCTCGGCTTCGGTTCGTGGAGGAGCGTGGCACCGGAGATGCCGCATGACCGTCCCGACCCCACGGCACTCGGTCAAGATTCAGCTCGGCGGCAGCGAATTCACGGTGAGTTCGGAGCACCCGCCGGAGTACACCCGGGACGTCGCGGCCTATTTCGACGCCGTACTGGCCCGCATTCGCGGGTCGCTCACCTCGGTGGATGCGCACCAGGCGGCCTTGCTGGCCGGGCTCGCAATTACCGATGAATTGTTCCAGGGCCGGTTGGGCGACGGAAATCACGCCAAACGCCTCGCCGCCCTCACTGATCGGTTGACCCGTGTGCTTCCGCCCACCCGGCGGGGCGGCGGGTCCAAGGGGGCGTCGCTCTCGGCCGACTGACCTATCCGTGGCCCAGCTGGCCGCGTGCGGAGATACATCATGACCCCGACCGATCTGCTCCCCGCCATCGGGGGGCTCGTAGCCGGACTCCTCCTCGCCATCGTCGGGATCACCCTCTACCTCCGGGCCGGCAAACGCGGCGCCGCCGCGCTGCTTGCCGATGCCCAGCAAAAGGCCCAAGCCACCCGCAAGCAGGCCGATCAAGAGGCGGCACAGACCAACGCTGCCGCCGCCCAGACCAGGGCATCGGCCGAGCAGGTCCGGGCATTGGCCGAGCAGGTCCGGGCATCCGCCGAGCAGACCAAGGCCGCGGCGGCGCTCGAAGGCAAGATGGAAGCCCTGCGGCTCCGGGAAGAGGGAGACCGGGACCTCTCCCGCCGCCGGGAGGAGGCCGATCGCGCCGACCAGCGGGCTGAGGAACGGGAGAAGGCCCTTGCCCGGCGGGTCGAGCAGACCGACCAGCAGGACAAGGCCCTCGCCGCCCGCGTGGTCTCCATCGACCAGCAGGAAGTGTCCCTCAAGTCTCGCGCCGGAGAGATCGACCTCATCATCAAGGAACAGCACATCGTCCTGGAGCGGGTGGCCGGCCTCACCTCCGAAGAAGCCAAGCGTGAACTGCTCCAGAAAGTCGAGGACGAGGCCCGGGCCCAGGCCGCCGCGCTGGCTCGAGACATCCGGGAGCAGGCCAAGAAGGAAGCCGAAAAAGACGCCAAGAAGATCATTGCCCTGGCGGTCCAGCGGCTGGCCGCGGAACACACCGCCGAAACCACCGTCTCTGCCGTGCCGCTGCCCAGCGATGAAATGAAGGGCCGCATCATCGGGCGGGAAGGCCGGAATATCCGGGCCTTCGAAACTGCCACCGGCGTCGACCTGATTATCGACGATACTCCCGACACCGTGGTGGTATCGTGCTTCGATCCGATTCGCCGGGAGGTCGGCAGGCGGTAGCTGGAGGCACTGATTGCCGACGGGCGAATTCAGCCCAGCCGCATCGAGGAAATTGTCAAGAAGATCCGCGCCG
>JANNSC010000101.1:0-5115 GCA_031402135.1 Gemmatimonadales bacterium
CGTAACCACCAACACCTCAGCCTGAATTCCGCCCCTCGGTGTGCCGACGCTCTGACCCAGCCCGAGCATCGGCAGATTCACATACCTCGGTTGAATCAGATCAGCCTTCTCGTGTCCTCGGACCCACCGGGGCACCATGACCGGCTCCCCGTGGACATTCTCCAGTCCTTCGGCCCGCATCCGCTCCAGGATCCAATCGAGGGCGCGTTCGAGCGCCTCGCTGCCGCTCAGCCGGTGCCCGAATCCGTCGGTGAGCTCCGCGAGTTTGTTCCAGGCGGCGCTATCTGCCATTGCCGCCGCAATGATCCGGTCGGCGGCCACTTGGTACGCGCGCTGGATTGGGTTGGGCGATGTGGGGCGGCGGTTCTGCGCCGCCAGCGAGGGGCCCAACGGGAGCAGCGCCAGGAGAAGCGGAAGCACAAAGCGGCGAATCATCGGGAGTATCCGTTCAAGCACTGAAGGTGAGGAGTGATTATCAGGCAGATCAGGACGGGCGGTGTTCATGCAGCGCCGCAAAAAGATAGTGCGGTGGCGGCAGGAATTGCGGCCGTCCGGTTCACCGAGGCGGATCACTCTAGCACGGTCGAGTACTTTCGTGTCGATCTTGACAAGAGGGTGACTCACCGGGTGGCACGAAGCAACCCAAACGCTTCAGAGTGGAGGAGCCAACGGCCGCTCTCAAGACGCCATTGGGCAAGGTAATGTCCCCCAACCTGGACCTTGCCACCGGAATCGGTCCAGGAGCCGGTCCATTCGCCCTCCTCGGTGGCCATGCCGAGAGCGGAGTGGAGGACGAGAGTGACCGGGGTTCGGAGGTAGGTAACGTCGGGACGGCTGGCGAACTGGCCGATCAGGCTGGTCCGGTACGCGGCACGGCCACTGGTGACCGCTCCGCGTGAGGCGATGACGGTGATGTCATCGGCCCAGTCACGATCGAGGGCAGTGGTGTCATGCATGGCGATAGCGGTGTTGAAGCGGGCCCGTGCGGCCTGGATTGCGGCCTCGGGTCCGCCCTGGGCCGGTGTCACGAGCAGGCTGGCCAAGGATACGAGAACTGAGATGGAGATCGGCATTCCCTTGCTCCGGAGGTGGGCCGGACAATATCCCCGGTTGCCGCCCGCCGCCATCGGCGCTAGTCTCGGGGATGCGCACACTCTCCGTTTGTATTGTTCTGCTGCTTGCGGCTGTTGGTCCTGCTGGAGCCCAGGAACGGGATCCCGGTGGTACGCTGCCACAGCCATTCCTTGCCCTGACCCACGCCAACGTGGTGGACGTCCGGACCGGTCGGATCCTCGCCGACCGCACGGTGGTGTTACGAAACGGCCTCATCGAGTCCATCGGCGCCGCCCCGCCGCCGGCAGGGGCGCGGGTGATTGACCTTCGCGGGAGGTACCTCCTTCCGGGGTTGATGGACGCTCACACCCACATCGACAACCTTGCCGCGGCCCGCCGCGCGCTGGAGAGCGGCGTGACCACGGTCCGCAGTGCCAGCGTGGGCTCGTTCAAGGATGTTTCGTTGCGGGATTTGGTCCGCGGCGGTTTCCTGGCGGGGCCGGATATGTTGGCGGCGGGTCTATTCGTTTCTCCTGATCTCGGTGAATCCCTGCTCGCCGATCCCACCCTCGGTCCCCTGGTCACCGGCGTGCGTTCGCCCACGCAGCTGCGCCAACTGGTCCGGGTGAACCTCGATCACGGCGTGGACGTGATCAAAACCCGAGGCACTGAACGCGCCGGACTCCCCAACACCGATCCGCGGCAGCAGACCTACACTGAGGCAGAGCTGCGTGCGGTGGTGGACGAGGCGGCCACCAAGGACGTGCCGGTGCTGGCCCACGCCCACGGGGATGAAGGTGCCTATGCGGCGGTGGCCGCCGGGGTCCGGAGCATCGAGCACGGGACCTACCTGAGCGACTCCACGCTGGCCCTCATGGTAAAGAAGGGCACCTTTCTGGTGCCGACCTACTCGACCCTGCTCGACCTCGGCGCACCCGGCGGTGATTACGACGATCCAGTGCTCACCATCCGGGCCGGACACATGATTCCCCGGATGCAGGCCACGGTACGAAAGGCGCACGGCATGGGAGTGAAGCTGGTAACCGGAGGCGACACCAGCTACGGACCGGAATCCATTACCCGGATTTCCCACGAAATTGCCAACTTCGTCCTGCTCGGACTGACTCCACTGGAAGCGCTGCAGGGCGCCACGACGCTGGCCGCCGAGTTGTTCCGGATCGAACGCCGGACCGGGGCGGTCGAAGCGGGCTTGGAGGCGGACCTGATTGCGGTGGAAGGCAATCCACTGGAAGACATCCGCGCGGTCCAGGATGTCCTGCTGGTTATCAGCAACGGGCGCATTGCGCTCGACCGCCTGGCATTCGCCCGGAAATGAGTGAGGCTCGCTGGACCGTGGCCGAAGCCCTTGCCCGCCTTCCCGGGCCGGCCGGCGCGCGGTTTGTGGAACTGTTTCAGCGGGGAAGTCTCTCGATCGAGCTCTACGCGCCCAAGGGCAACGACCCGCAGCAGCCCCACCGGCAGGATGAGGTGTATGTGGTGGTCCAGGGACAGGGCATTTTTCGCAACGGTGCCGATCGGCATCCGTTCGGCCCCGGCGACCTCCTCTTCGTCCCTGCCGGAGCCACCCACCGATTCGAGGAGTTCACCGACGACTTGGCAGTTTGGGTGGTGTTCTACGGTCCCGAAGGGGGTGAACTTCCCGGGGCTCCTCGGTAATGCAACCATTCCAGCCTCCAACGCGTCTAGTATCAGAATAGGCTGGACCCCTCCCCACTCCCGAAGCGAGCTCTCTGATGCAGGTGAACCGGTGCATTCGGGCCGCCCTCGGCCTCATGGCGTGCTTGCTGCTCGCCGCGCCACTCGCCGCCCGGCAGACCCCCCCCTCCCCGGCGTCCGCCAGCGAGGCCATTCGGGTGTTTCTGGACTGCAACGCCAACTGTGATTTCGACCATCTCCGCCAGGAGATCACCTACGTCAACTGGGTCCGGGATCGTCAGGATGCCGACATCCACCTGTTGATCACCTCCCAGAGCACCGGTGGTGGCGGACAACAGTACACCATGAAATACATCGGGCTGCGGAGTTTCCAGGGGATGGATGATGAGTTGGTGTATTCTACCGGCCAGACGGACACGCAGGACGAAATCCGCCGCCTGGTCAGCCAGCGGATCGGGCTCGGCTTGGCGCGATACGTGGCGCGGGGCGACTTTGCCGGCCGCCTCAAGGTGACCTACACCGCTCCCGAAGGGGCCGCCGCCACGACGCAGCAGCCCAGGGACCCGTGGAATCTCTGGGTCTTCTCGATCGGCGTGAACGGCAGCCTGTTCGGAGAGTCCCAGAGCAAGGCCAACGACATCTCCGGCTCCCTTTCGGCCCGACGGGTAACCGAGACCTGGAAATTTCGGATGAGTGCTCGGGGGAGCCGGAACAACAGCGAGTTCACGCTCAGCGATGACGAAATCTTCAAGAGCAAGACCAGTCGCTACGACGTGAGCGCTCTCTTGGTGCGGAGCTTGGGGGAGCATTGGTCCTTCGGGCTGGATGCCAGCGCGCAGCGCTCGACCGTGAACAATTTCAATCTATCCATGAAGGTGGCCCCCGGCATCGAGTACGACGTCTTTCCCTACCAGGAATCCACCCGGCGCCAGTTCGTGATCGTGTACTCGGTCGGCCTCAACCATGCCAGTTATCGGGACACTACAATTTTCAACCGGATTCGGGAAACTCGCCCCACCCACAGCCTCACCGCTGCCCTCGAGGCCACCCAGCCATGGGGGTCGCTCAACACCAGCGTGAGCGGCTCCAATTACCTGGACGATTTTTCCAAGAACCGGCTCAGTCTGTCCGCGGGTGCCGAGATCCGGATCACTCGCGGTCTGAGTTTTAATTTCTTCGGGAGCTACTCGCGGGTCCGTGATCAGTTGTCGCTGCAAAAAGAGGGTGCGACGGATGAGGAGGTGTTGCTTCGCCTGAAGCAGCTCAAGACGTCCTACTTCTATAACGCCTTCATGGGGCTCAGCTACACCTTTGGCTCGAAGTTCAACAACATCGTGAATCCGCGGTTTACGTCCTCGGGCGGAGGGGGCTGTCGCTGCTTCGGCGGGTCGTGCTTCTGCAACTGAAGTTTCCGCCTGGCAACCCTGTTGCTGAGAGGATTTCTGTGCCACCTCCTGGTCCACTGGTTGGAGGGCTCCTCGTCCTCGTCCTCGCTTTTCCGCCGGCGATTTCCCGGCTTGCCGCTCAGGCCGAGGTCGATTCGGCTCGAGTGGCTCGTGAGGCGTGGCGGCAAGCGGTGCCTCTGATACGGCGCCAGGATTGGGCCGGAGCCCGCCCGGCGGTGCGGCGCGCCTTCGCAGCGTGGCCGGGCCAGCCGGTATACGCCAACGCCTACGCCGCCCTTTCGGCCCGGGCGCAGGATACCGCGGAGACGGTTCGGGCGCTGGGACACCTCGCCGACTTGGGGCTTTCCGTCGACGTTGCCACTGCTGAAGACTTCGCGGCGGTGAAGGATGCGCCGGAGCTTCGTGCCGTGGCCGGTCGGCTGGCGGCCAACGCCCGACCGCTGGCGCGGGGCGCCGTTGTGGCGACACTGCCGGAAGCGGATTTCTTTCCCGAGGGGATCTCGCACGATTCGGCCGCAGGCATGTGGTATGTCGGGAGCATTCGGCACCGGAAAGTTTCTCGAGTCCATCGCGACGGCACCGTCAGGGATGTGGTGCGGGAAGGCCAGGACGGACTCTGGGCGGTACTGGGGGTTCGGGCCGACCCCGGGAGCGGCACGCTTTGGGTGACGACCGCGGCAGTGCCACAGATGGCGGGTTACGTTGCCGCCGATAGTGGCCGCTCCGGGATCTATGCCTTCGAATTGGCAACGGGTCGGCTGAAGTCGCGCTATCTCCTGCCCCCCTCCGCAGCCGGCCACCTGCTTGGGGATCTTGTGGTGGCGCCCAATGGAGATGTCTACGCCACCGACAGCCAGGACCCCGCTATCTGGCGGATTCCGAAGGGGAGTCGTGAGGCCCAGGAGTTCCTGCGTCACCCGCTGTTTCGCTCCTTGCAAGGTCCCGCGGTCGATCCGAGCGGCCGGACGCTCTACGTTGC
>JANNSC010000102.1:0-7988 GCA_031402135.1 Gemmatimonadales bacterium
CCGCACCTGGGCCCTGCGACCCCGAAAGGTGTTCGCGTCGTACCAGAACTCCACCCGGTTGATCACCCGGTCGTCTCCCTCCAGGTCGATCGCTCGGCTCTCCCCACCGGCCGGGATGGTGTTGCGCATCTGAATCCCCTGCGACCCACCGTTCCCGAAGTGCACCGTCACCCGGTGAAAATCTACCGACGCCCGCTGCACCGTAAACTTGATCCGTCGGAACTCCCCCCGGGCAGCCGTCACGTCGATCACATCGTGGTCAACTTGATCGCTGACCTGACGCTGGCCCAGCAATATCCAGTCTTTTCCCTGGCCGGTTGTGCCGCCGGCGGCACCTGCCAATGTGACGCACAGGACCAACCCAGCAATACCCGCCAATCGCTTGCTCACGTTGCCCTCCCCCAGGAAATGGTGTGAACTCCGCCTATTCCGACGGCGTAATACTGTAGTCGAATGCATATGAGTGCTTGCCACCCGCAATGGTGATCACCATGCTGCCCGAAAGCCCGGTGAGCTGATCGGTTCCCGAGTCGGGAATTACCGAAATCGACTGCTGCGGCACCCCCCGATTCATCGTGCTGCTGTGCTGCAGCACAAAGCTGCCTCTGCGGCCCTGCAGCGTCCCGGTCACCCGCTCAATGGCAACATAACCCGCTGAGCCATTCACCGCGCTGCTCGACGCCAGCATCTCGCCGCTGCTGCTGCCCACCAGATCTCCCCCAAAGGACTTGTCGATGGACATCCGGCCCAGCGCCGCCGCCTCCGCCGGGCCGCCGCTGGCCAATGGCAGGAGCTTCACCTCAAACGTCCCCTGCGCGCTGGTCGTCATGCCGCCCTCCTTCGGTGTGACGGTTGGCAGCTCCCGGGCGGCATCCCGCCGAAGCTCCTTCTCCAGAAACGGAACCCCCTCGGTCATCCACTTTGCCGCCGGTGCCCCGCGCAGGTAGTGGTCGAAAAACTGGAAATACCGGATGGTGAGGTCCCGCCGGTTGGCCAGGCCCCGGAGTCCATGGCCCTCCCCCGGGTACGCCAGCAGCGTCGCCGTCTTGCCATTGAATCGGAGCGCGTTGTAGAACCCCAACCCCTCCTGGAACGCCACGGTGCCGTCCGACGTTCCGTGCATGATCAGGAACGGCGCCGTTACTTCCGGCACGTGGGTCCGGGCCGATTCGAAGCGATACAGTTCCGGATTGGCCCATGGGGTGGTGCCTTGCCGCCCCTGGCTGTACAGGTAGTAATCGAAGCCGTTGGCGCCACCCGAACCGGGCACGGTGTACGACCAGCCCCAGTTGTGGTTGAAGTCCGAGGTCAGGTCGGTCACCCCGGCCCCCATCCCCACCGCCGCAAACATTCGCGAACGGGTACCGACAAACGCCACCCCCTGGCCCCCGTAGCTGTGCCCATGGACCCCGATGTGCGCCGGATCGGCGTATCCCATTGCAATGACCTTCCGGGTGGCCGCCTCGACCGACTCCAGCATGTCACTGTGCGATGTGCCGGTGTTGAAGTGCACATCGGGCAGCATGGTGATGTAGCCTTTGCTCACCGCCTCTATCGGCATCCGCCCCATGCTGGGCAGAAAAGCCGGCGCCAGGTACCGGTGCAGATTCTGGGAGTTCTTCTCGTAGAAGGTCACCAGCATCGGACGCTTCTCGCCCGGCGTGTAGTTGTCCGGCAGCGCCAGGATGCCCTGCAGCCGCACCCCCTTCTTGTTGGCAAAATCGAAGAGGATCTGGCGTCCCCAGACGTATTCCGCCTGCTGCGGGTTGGCATCGGTAATCCTTCGGGCGTCGCTGAAGGTCGGTCCGGACACCCGAAGGTCGGGAAACTCCACAAATGTTTCCCGGGTAAACAGGTAGCGATCCGCCTTCGCCGCCTTGGTTACCGGCCCATACTGGGCGTCCTGGTACACCAATTCCCGGAGTTGTCCATTGCGGAGCTCGAAGTAGCCCGATTTTTTGGTCCATTGTCCGTACGCCGAGAGCAACAGCGGCCCCGACTGATCGATGGACAACGCTTTCGCCCGCTCCAGCGGGCCCATCCCTTCGGTGGCTGTGGTGTTGACATGGCGCAGTCGGATCTCGTTCTTGCTGCCGAATCCCCCGGTCAGGTTCCTCGGCGTGCTGCCGTCCAGGGGCGCCAGCCAGAGGTCGTATTCATGCAGCAAGACGACCCCCGTGCCATCGGTGGTCCATGCCGCGGGGCCATACGCCGGCTTCGGGCCCGGATAATCGAAATCTGCATCGAGAAAACTGACCGGACTCCGCTTGAACAACGACGCCGATGTCCCGGCATCGAGGTTGTAGACCTGATATTGACCCTCCCGCCAGTACAGGAAGTAGCGCCCGTCGGGTGACGTCCCGAACACATGGTTCCCGGTGGAGGTGTTGGTGATCTGGGCCGTTAGCATCAGCGTCCGCGCCCCGGTGGACGTATTGACCCGGTACAAATCCGCCGAGGGCCGCTTGTAATCGGAAACGTATCCCCGCTCGTCCCGCCCGATCCCCCAGCGCCCGTCCAGCGTCAGCTCGAGCTCCTTCATCGTGGAATCCGCCAGTGCAATGAACCGGCTCCCCGCAACCGCAAACGCCGCGCGATAGGCAAAATTGCGGTCCGCATCGGCCCGGGCCATCTGCACCGACTGAATCAGCACGTCTTGGGTATTCCAGACGTCTACATCGGGGAGCTCGTCGGTGCCCTTCTTCTTGTCCGCCGTATCCGGCGCGGCGCGCTGCTCCCGCACCCCCAGGAACACCAGCTTTCCGTCGGCGCTCCACCGCAGCTCCCGTTTTTCGCTGATTACCATCCCGCGGGGGAAGCCCGCCGCCGTCGTGTCCAGCATCGCAGTCGCCGGCTTCGGCGCCGCCGCCAGCATGGCGTACAGATCGGGGAACGCCAGCAGCACGTTGTGCTTTTCGGCCTTCTTGTCCACCTCCAGCCCCTTGAGAACCGCCAGCGCGGTGCCGGGCTCGTTCCAGGCGAGCCGGCTATACTTCCTGGCGTCGTCGTCCAGCGGGTGAACCCGGTTGCTGCGGAGGTCCACCACAAAGAGCCCATTGGCATCTTTCTCGGCGGCATCCACCGTATACGCCAGCAACTCCCCCTTCCGATTGAACTCCGCCGCGTTGACACTCCCCAGCAGCTGGTCGAATCCGCTGGTCAGGTCGTGCAGTATCACATCCACGCCCTTCTGCTTTGCCTTGGGATCCGGCGCCCGCCGCCGCAGCAGGAGGTGGCCGGAACCCGGGGAAAACCAGAACGACTCGATGTCTTCCCAGGTTTGTTTGGCACCGGTCTGCAAATCCATCAGCTGCGCCTTGCGGGGCACCGGCTTGGTCGAATCGCGAAGCTTTTTCGCGTCGGCAAATGGCAGGTCCACGTAATACGCCACCCAGCGGGAGTCACCGGAGAAGGCGGCCTGAGTCCCATTGGGGATTTCCTGGTCCTTATTCGTGTCCAGCCGGAAGAGGTGCAGCACCGGCAGGGGGTCGAGCGCGTTGGGGTGCCGCAGCCCATAGGCCACCCAGTTGCCATCGCCCGTTATCCGGCTTCCTTCGATGCTCTGCCACCGAGCGTAGTCCTCGATGCCCAGCACCTTCTTGGCCGCCTGCGCCGGCAGAGTCTGACTGGTGCCAAAGCTCAGGGATAACAGCACAGTTCCGAAGTAGAATCGTCGCCGGATTCGGTGGAATCGGCGGACTCGGTGGAGCAGGGCAGGGGTTCGGTGCACAAGTATCTCCCAGTGGTGGGCAGCAGGGTTGAGTGTAGTTGAGGAACCGGAGCCCCGCGAGGGGGTCAGCCGCCAACAAGGTCAGGGGCGGAACGCCTCAAAGAATGCCGCCGCAAACGGTGAGCGCTCGATCGCCGCTTCGTCCAGACGGCTTTGCCACGTCAGCCCTTCGCTGTTGGCCAGCAGAATCAGAGTGAGCCGCCGCCCCGGAATCTTGAGATATAGCGCCGAATACGCCCCGTCCCAGAGCCCGGTGTGCCACACCATCTT
Organism: Gemmatimonadales bacterium; assembly: GCA_031402135.1. Classification (GTDB taxonomy): domain Bacteria; phylum Gemmatimonadota; class Gemmatimonadetes; order Gemmatimonadales; family GWC2-71-9; genus JABFSM01. Next base: position 4,001 of record JANNSC010000102.1, read on the forward strand.
CTCGCCGCCCACCTCGGCCACGAACCACCCAACGCCGTAAGGGAGCACCCTCCCACCGGGAGCGCGTCCTGGCGTCCACATTGCCTGCATCGACGCCGGCGAGAGCAGCCGCCCCTGGCTCAGGGCAATATCGAATCGACCCAGATCCATGGCGGTGGAAATGACCCCACCCGCCGCCCCGTCACCCTGAAGCCCGGGCGGGTCCGAGGGAACCAGCTTTCCCAGCGAATCGAGATGGTAGGGTGTGGCGAGGGCCACGGAGAGTTCCGTCGGAAGCGGCAGCCGGCGGTGCAGTCGGGCCGACCGCGTCATCCCCGCAGGCTGGAACACCTCGGCGGCAACCAGCGCCGAAAACGACACCCCTGCCACCTCCGCCATCGGTCGCGATGCCCACGAGTACGCCGGCGGATTGTACCAGAAGCGGGTGCCGGGAACTCCGTTGGCCTGCATCGTCACAACATGCCGCAGAGTCAGCTTCGGATCCTGACACGCAAAATCGCCCCAGAAGATCCCCCCGCCGGCAGAGACATCCTCGCAGAATGCCGAAAAATTGTCGAAGCTGCGCATCGGCCGGTCCAGGTCGAGGCGGCCCCGCTCCGCAAGGCGGAGCGCCACCACCGCCGAGATTGGCTTGGCCACCGAGGCAATATTGAACGGCGTTTCAGGGGTGACTGGTATTCCTCCCGCAAGGTCGGCCATTCCCAATCCACGAGCGGCAAGGACGGTGGTGTCTCGCAGCAGCACCGCTGCCATGCCGGGAATCTTGAATATCTGCCGGAGGGAATCGAACCGAAGCAGCAGCTGCTCCGCAATCTGCCGATCGGAGGGCGCCGGCAGCTGCACTGGGAGGTGCATCGAACTCGGGGAACAGGAGGCCAGCGCCAGCAGTGCCAACCGAGCCCGCGGAATGGAGCTAGGCGTGCTTCGCTCCAAAGACGTTCTGATCCAGCCAGACCGTGAGCGCCACCACCAGCGACTCGGGGTCTTCACCGCTCACCTGGGGCCGGGCCGACCACCGCTTGCCGGCACTCATCAGGCACCACGTTGGTCCGGTCGCCACTTCTCCGGTGCGGGGGTTGGCCAGCTTCGCCTCGTACGAAACGAAGTGAAAGGTTCTCCCGCGGTGAATCACGTGATGCTGATCAGTTTTGTAGCTGCCCAAGAGGAGTCTCCTCGGTTCGGGCGGGGCACGACCTTCGGCTGGGAGCCAGGGAGTAGCGCCGCACAACCCGTGGCTCAAATCTAGTCGGTTAGCGCCCTGAGACCAACCGTTCGAGTGCGCCGATCCACCGAGTGCGCCAGTCGTGTATAATGCCGGAGCCGGAGGGCCACTGGGGTCCCTTTGGCTCACTGCGCGCACTGACTTGGGGAGGATCGAGTGGCCCGACGATTGGACGACGGCGAGTCCGATGACGAACATTTCGGTGACGACCACGCCCACGACGACCAGCACGGCGACAGTGACTCCGAAATGCAGACCGAGGCCGAGGTAACCTGCCCCTACTGCGGGGAGTCAATGGCCATTGTGCTCGACGCCAGCGGCGGTGCCTCCCAGGAGTACGTCGAGGATTGCCAGGTCTGCTGCCGTCCCTGGGAGGTCCACGTCAGCTATGGCGAAGGTGGTGCTGCGGAGGTGTGGCTCAAGGAATCCGCCTGAACTCGGCCGGAGTCCGGCCGAATCTTGGTGAGCGAACCCATCGGCTGGAAGCTCAGCGTCCCGTCCTTCTCGATTCCAAACATCACGCCATCGCCCAGGCCGCCTTTCGGGTGGTGCAGCACCACGCTGTCGCCTTTCACCTCATAGGTCAGCCCTTGCTCCGGGAGCCCCGCAACGAAGACAACCTTGCCGCGCTTGAGCTCCATGACCATCGCCCCGGATTCGCTGTTGTAATACTTGCCGTCCAGCGGGCTCGGCGGGGTGCAGGCGGTGCTGAAAACCATTGGGGCCGCCAAGATGAGCAGCCGGGAAGGTGCGCGAAGTACCCACATTGAATGGTTCCTGGGTGAAAGATTGAAGCCCGGACCGGCCAACCCGCTGCCCGGCATGCTGTGCGGGGAAACCACGCCGACAGCGTCCCCGTACGGTACCAATGTACATTTCCGACCCCCTCCAATTCCAGCAAGGACATCCACCATGCGTCACGCCCACGGTTCCCAGCTCCTGATTGCTGCCCTGGCGCTTGCCGCCGGGGTCCCCGATGCCCTCGCTCAGGACGCCGCCCGGGTGGTGGCCGGAGGCGGCATTTCAGTCGCCGGATGGGCCGGGCAAATCGATGCCAAGGAAGCGGCATCCGGACAAGTCCTCACCAACGCCAAATTTGCCATGATGGGAACTGCCTTCCACGTCACCACCGGTCCCGCCGTTACCTACTGGAATCCGGCCAACAAGGCGAGCGGCAACTACACCGTCAAGGCCACCTTCAAGGAAGAGAAGTACATGGCCTTGAACAGCCACCCTCACCCCTATGGCATTGTCATTGCCGGCAATGACCTCGGCACCGATCAGGGGAGTTTCCTCTACTGCGCCGCCTACGGCAATGGCAGCTTTATTGTGCGCGGCTTCGGTCCGGCCCCGTTCCAGCTCAACGGTGGCCGCGGAGAGGTCAGCCCGGCGGTGAACAAGGCAGCTGCCCAGGGCGAACCGGTCACCCAGGAAATCGCGGTGTCGGTCAAGGGTGACAAAGTGGAGTGCGCCATCAACGGCACCGTCGTCGGCAGCTACGACAAGGCCGCCGTGGTAACCGCCGGCAAGCTCAAGTCCACCGATGGGCTGTTCGGGATCCGATTTGCCCACAACACCGAGGCTATGGTGAGCGGTTTCACCATGATCAAGCAGTAGTCAGCTGAACAGGGCGCCCTCGCTCCGTCCCTGTGCTTCCACCTGCCGGCGGACCATGTCGTAGTAGGCTCCGCCGGCAGCCATCAGTTCCTGGTGCCGTCCTCGTTCCACCACCCGCCCCTCCTCCATCAGGAGAATCAAGTCGGCTCGGCGGATAGTGGAAAGCCGGTGCGCAATGATGAAGGTAGTCCGCCCCGCCAGCAGCTCCGCCATTGATGCCTGGATCAGCTGCTCACTCTCGGTGTCGAGATTGCTGGTTGCCTCGTCGAGAATCAGGATTTGGGGCGACGCCAGTATCGCCCGCGCAATCGCCAGCCGCTGCTGCTGTCCCCCGGAGAGCTTGACGCCTCGCTCCCCCACAAACGTCCGGTATCCATCGGGCAATTTTTCGATGAACTCGTGGGCATTGGCTCGCCGCGCCGCGTCCTCGATCTCCCCATCCGAGGCCTCGTGCCGCCCATAGGCAATGTTGTCCCGCACCGAACCGTCGAACAAAAAGACATCCTGTTGCACGATGGCCAGCAGCTCCCGGTAGGTCCGCAGCCGAAAGTCCCGAATATCGATTCCGTTGAGGAGAATCCGCCCCCGACTCGGATCGTGGAATCGCGCCACCAGGTCGGTGACGGTCGTCTTGCCGGCGCCGCTTCGCCCTACCAGCGCAACCACCGAGCCACCGGGCACTTCGACATCGAAGTCGAGCACCACCGGCCGCCCCTCCCGATACTCGAAGGAAACTCGATCGAACCGGACCTGGTGCACGACCGGGGGGGCATCCTGGGCATCGGGCCGGTCCGGCTTGTCATTCTCCATTCCGAGGACCTCGAACACCCGCTCCATCGAAGCCAGGGAACGCTGCAACTCCGAAAACGAGTTGACGATATTCCACACCGGATTGAGCAACAGGAAGGTGTACCATTGGAACGCCATGATATCGCCGATGGAGGCGCGCTTGGAAATGTTGAGGTAGCCCCCGTACCAGACGATCACCACGCTCACTCCAGCCACCAACAGGCCCCACGACGTCCACAGGACCAGCTCCCGCCGGTGCGCGAACAACTCTTTGCGAAGAACGGTGTGCCGTCCCCGCATGTAGTCCAGCAGCTCGGCCATTTCCCGGCCGAAGGCCCGGACCACCCGGATCCCCGAAAA
>JANNSC010000103.1:0-17485 GCA_031402135.1 Gemmatimonadales bacterium
CCAACGACCGCCGACGACCAGCCGATTGAACCATTCCTCGGACCGGAGTGATGCAACGATCGCGGAAAGTGAAATTGCCCCCAGTAGGACTCGAACCTACAACCTAGTGATTAAGAGTCACTTGCTCTACCAATTGAGCTATCGAGGCGCTGCGCAGTAGCCCCAACGGGAATCGAACCCGTCTCTCGACCTTGAAAGGGTCGCGTCCTGACCGATAGACGATGGGGCCGACATCCCCGGGGGATCTGCATAGCGCTAACGGGATTCGAACCCGTGTGCCAGCCTTGAGAGGGCTGTGTCCTAGGCCACTAGACGATAGCGCCGCGTTGCTCCGCAGCAGGCCCGGCAGGAATCGAACCTGCAACCCCCGGTTTTGGAGACCGGTGCTCTACCAATTGAGCTACGGACCTAGAGGCTCCCGGGCGCTTCCGCCCGCTAGCTCGGCGCGGCCCACCGCCGACGGTGCTCCGCTCGATGCCAGGGTGGCTGACGGGAATTGAACCCGCAACCTCCGGAACCACAGTCCGGCGCTCTAACCAATTGAGCTACAACCACCATGCGGTTGTACCGACCCGCCGTCCTGCAAGCCGGGCAAGTTAGCGCGGCGGCGGCACTTCGGTCAAGGCGGGCGGCTGGTCCCGGGCTGCTGCGCGGACCGCCGTGGCACCCAAAACGAGGCCCCCACCGAGCAGCGCCAATCGCCCGGGAATCTCGCCATGGACCAGCCACGACCAGATCGGGTTGATGGCAGGCTCCAGCAGCAGCAGGACCGAGGCTTCGAGCGCGGAAAGGCGGGTCAGCGCGCGGGCCACGAAATAGTAGGCCAGCCCGATCTGGAAGACCCCCAGGTACCCCAGGACGACCCAATCGCCGACCGGATGCCGCCCCAGTGGCAGGGCCATGGGAAGGGCCGCCAAACACGCGATGAAATTGCCCATCGTCGCGGCCGTCATCGGTGTGGCGCCGGAAATCGACTCACTGCGCCCCAGCCAGCGAAAGCCCACCACCGAGAAGGCGAAGCTGACCGCGCAGATTCCCGCAAGCAGGTTCCCCAGCGCAGGGTTTGGGGTAGTCGCCCCGGGGGTTTGATCACCCACCAGAAACAGCGACAGGCCGAGTCCGACCGGGACCATGAACAGCAGATCGCGCCGGGTTACTGGTTCGCGCAGCAGGAGCGGGCCCAGAACCAGCACGAAGAGCGGGCTCGACGATTGGATGAAAATGGCGTTGGCACTGGTGGTCAGTCGGTTGGCCAGCACGAAGCAGATCCCGGCGGCGGCAAAGGCAACGCCGACCAGGGCGGGCCGCCACCCCCACCCCCGCCGGGCCGCCGGAACCAGCAGCACGAGGGTCAGGCCGGCAATTCCCGCCCGGAGGCTGGCTATCTGCCATCCGTCGAAATCAGCCCACTTGATGGCCGCCCCCCCGGTCGAAAACAGGACGGACGCCATCACCATGGCGAGCGCGGCGCGGCGATGGCGGTTGGGCATGTCCCAAGGATAAATGGCCGGGGCGAAGCGCCCCAACCCCCATTGGGCGCAGAACTTGCCGTTTCGAGAGGCGTTTGGCTGGAATTGCGACGGCACGGAAGCCCAGAGTGGCCGCTTGGCACCGGGCCATTTCCGGTGCTGAATCCAGTTCGGCCGACCATGTTAAATCATTATATCGTAATTACTTATAGTACAATCCCTCGCCGCGATCACAGGGACGGCTCCTGAACTCCAGGCCCGCCCCAGAACGCGGAAAGTCCGACATCCGGAGGACAGACATGCACCGTCGTTCACACCGCTCGTGGATCGCCTTGGCCCCGATGTTTGCCGCAACGATCCTTGCGAGTTGCGCCGAGGAGACGACTACTGGTCCCCGGATAGCCACCCTGGTCCAGGTATCGGGTGGCGGGCAGCAAGGCGCAATCGGGGCGACGCTGGCCCAGCCCATGATTGTCAGGGTGGAGGACCAATCAGGTAACCCGGTTCCCGGCTCCACGATCTTTTGGGAAATCGTCTCGGGCGGCGGCTCGATATCCCCGAGTCAATCGACGACCGACGCCCAGGGTTATGCCCAGGCCTCGCTCCGGTTGGGGACCAGCCTCGGGCTGAATTCGGTCCGGGCCACGCTCGGGCTGCTCAATCCCGTCCTCTTCAGCGCCACCGCGACCGCCGCGCCGCCTTCCAAACTCCTGGCCCAGTCGGGCGACGGGCAGAATGCCGTGGTTGCCACCCTGCTCGGATCCGATCTGGTGGTGAAGGTCACCGACGCGGTCGACAATCCCAAATCAGGAGTGGTCGTCACCTTTGCGGTGACTTCGGGCGGCGGCTCGCTCAATATCGGATCGGTCTCGACCGATGCCAACGGCTTGGGAAGTGCCCGGTGGACCCTGGGCAACTCCACAGGAATCCAGACGGCGCTGGCGTCGGTGAGTGGACTCACCCCGCTGACCTTCACCGCAACGGGGCGCCCAGCGGCGGCGGACGCGCTCGCGATCCTCACCGGAAACAATCAGACCGGCACCCCCGGCGCAGCACTCACCGATTCACTCCGGGTCAAGCTGACCGACCGGTTCGGCAATCCAATCAGTGGCGCGACCGTCACCTGGGTGCCCAACGCGAACAGCGGCGCGGTCTCTCCGGTGACCAGCACCACTGATGCGCTGGGTCGCGCCGCCACCAAGTGGACCCTCGGCAACACTGGCGGTCCCAAGGTGGTCGTGGCGAGCGCCGCGGGATTTGCCCAGACGTTTAATGGCGGCGGAAACGTCACCTATCTCACCATGAACGCCGGGAGTCGACACAGTTGCGGTGTCGCCCAGGGCGGAGTGGCCTACTGTTGGGGCTACAACGGTGATGGCCAGTTGGGCATTGGGGCGGTCGCCGGGGGCAGCGGACCGGTATTCGCCCTGCCGCAGCCAACCGGCACGATCGGCAACCTGACCTTCGCGCAGGTGAGCGCCGGGCGTTACCACAATTGTTCACTCACACTCGCCGGCGTCGGCTACTGCTGGGGCATCAACGTCGATGGGCGGCTCGGCACCGGCGGCAACGCCGCGGCCAGTTCTCCCACCACCATCGTTGGCACTCGAGCCTACACCACGATCAGCGCCGGTCAGGTCCACAGCTGCGGACTCGACCTGGCCGGCCGCGGGTTCTGCTGGGGCAGCAACACCGACGGCCAGCTGGGCGTCGTGGGCGGTGCGTTCATTACCCCGGATAGCCTCTCGATCAGTTCGCCGACCGCGGTGGTTGGTGGCATGCTGTTCCAATCGATCAGCGCTGGCGGACTTCATGCCTGCGCGGTCACCACCGGCGGCGCCGGCTTCTGCTGGGGCAACAACGCTTTGGGGCAGCTGGGAGACGGCACGCCCGCTCCCGCGATCGCCCCGCGCGCCATCGGTGCGCCACTCATTCTGACAGCGGTCAGCGCGGGCAACTCACACAGCTGTGCCATCACCGTCGCCGGCGCGGCGTGGTGCTGGGGCAGCAACGCCAGCGGCCAGCTCGGCACCGGCCTGTTCGTCGGGAGCAGCCTCCCGGTGGGCGTGACGGGGGCGATTGCCTTTACGTCGATCACCGCCGGCAACGCGCACAGCTGCGGGCTGACCGCCGCCGGGGCACTCTTCTGCTGGGGCAGCAACGCCAAGGGTCAGATTGGTGACGGCAGCCTCACCACCCGGCCGGCTCCGACGGTGGTGGGTGCGGGGCTGGTATGGCAAGCGGTGAGCGCCGGCGATACCCACACCTGCGCAGTAACCACCGGCAATGTGGCGTACTGCTGGGGTGACAACGAATACGGCCAGCTGGGCGATGGGACGGTGGTGAACCGGCTCACACCGATGAAGGTCGCGTTCCAGCCGTAGCGCTCAATACCAGGTATCAAACATGAGAGGGGCCCGGCGAAAGCCGGGCCCTTCTTTTTGGGACAGTGTGCAACTCCACCTGGCAGGCGCATCTCCCGGCCGAACCCAATTACCGGGAGGCCCCGATGTTTCGACCCACGCTGGCCCTGCTGTTTGTTGCACTCCCCTCGGCTCCCCTCGCAGCCCAGGGATGGATCGACGTCGAGCGCCCGGTGCAGGCCGTGCGCAGCTCTCCTGCAGTCGTCCGGATCAGCTCCAGCGTCCGGGCGGTGGTCGAGGGACGCATCGCGCGCTTCGAGGTCGAGGAGCGCTTCAGGAACAACGGTGGCGGCATGGCGGAGGGCACCTATCACTACCCGCTCCCCGGCGAGGCGGTCTTCAGCGACTTCTCGCTCTTCCAAGGCGACAAGGAACTCAAGGGTGAAATGATGGCGGCGGACCAGGCCCGGACGATCTACGAAGGCATCGTCCGGCGGTTGCGGGACCCCGCCCTGTTGACCCTGGTGGGGCACGGACTGATTCGGGCCCAGGTGTTTCCGATCCAGCCAGGGGAAACCCGTACCGTCATTCTCAGGTTTACCCAGCTGCTGGGACGGGAAAGCGATGCGTTGCGGCTCCGATATGCGGCGGGGGACCGGGGCGATGCACCGGTTTCCCTGACGATCGACATCCGGCGACCAATAGACTTCTCTACCCCATATTCTCCCACTCATCCCGTTTCGCAATCCCGGCACGACGGTGCGCTCCGCCTGACGATCACGCCGCCGGTGCGGGGAGACGTAGACGTGGTGCTGCCGTTCCGTCGCGGCTTGATCGGCGGCACCGTGCTGGGCCACTCCGAACCGGGCGAAGACGGCTATGCCCTGCTGTTCCTTTCCCCACCGCCATCCAATGAGACCGCCACCATCGGCCGAGACCTCACTTTCGTGGTGGATGTGTCGGGCTCAATGAGCGGCGAGAAAATGGACCAGGCCAAGACCGCGCTCCGCCAGGCACTGGCGAGTCTCCGGGCAGGAGACCGGTTCCGGCTGATTTCCTTCAGCAATGGAGTTCGGCATTTTGCCGAGGGTTACAGCGCCGTGACCCCGGCTGCGCGCGCAGCAGCGCGGGAGTTCATCGATCGATTGGCTGCCAACGGCGGGACCAATCTGGCCGGCGCAGTAGAGGCGGCGCTCTCGGATCGGGGTGATTCGGAGCGTCTGGCGCTGGTGTTCCTGCTGACCGACGGCCTTCCCTCGGTGGGGGAACAAGCCCCCGACCGGATTGCCGCCGAGGCAGCGGGACGAATCGGCCGAGCCCGAATATTCACCGTGGGGGTGGGACATGACGTCAACACCTATCTCCTGGATCGTTTGGCGGTGGAGGGCCGGGGCAGCGCAACGTATGTGGCGCCGGGCGCCGACGTCGGCGATGCAGTGGGCGGAGTGCTCAGCAAGCTCTCCCGGCCGGCACTGGTAGATCTCCGAATCGTGGAAAGCCCGGTGCGCTTTCAGGACATGGCACCAGCCATCCTCCCCGATCTCTTCTTTGGCGAAGAACTCGTCGTTCTGGCTCGCTACCGCGGCAAAGGAGCTGGCCCGGTGGTGATCGAGGGCACCAGGAATGGGCGACGGGAGCGGTTTACCATCCAGGCCGACCTGGGCCGCGGCGCGCGCGGGAACGATTTCATACCCCCGCTCTGGGCGGCGCGGCGCATCGGGGAGCTCACCCGACAGATCCGCCTGGAGGGTGCCACTCCGGAACTGGTAGCGCGGGTCAGGGACCTGGGCCTCCGCTATGGCATCCTCACCGAGTACACCTCCTACCTGGTCCAGGAGCCCGGCAGCATTGCGGCACAGCCTCCCGTACTGCCGATGACCGTTCCTGCAGTTGCCGCCCGGGAAATGACCGGCGCCGGAGCGTTTGGCGCGGCGAAAGCGAGTTCGCAGATGGGATCCAGCTCGAATTTGGCGGCGGCCACCGGAGCGGTGTCGAGCCGAATGGACGAGATTGTGGTGGCGGGCCGGTTGGAGCGCCGCAGCGGGGCGAGTGACCGGCAGGAGGTGAAGCGGGCGGGTGGGCGATTGCTGGCCCTCCGCAAAGGCGTCTGGACGGACGTGGCGCACCAGGATAGCCTCAAGGTGACGACCATCGCGCCATTCAGCCGGGCCTGGTTTGCGCTGGTCGAGGCCCGGCCAACGCTGGCCGCTGCGCTCTCGGCCGGTGCGCCGCTGCTCCTGGCGGGCCGCCGAGCCAGCCTCCAAGTAACAGACGGCGGCATCGCCGAGTGGACTACGGGAGCGCTGGAGCGCTTCCTCCAGGAATTCGAGGGTCGATGACCGGTCCGATCGGGGATCTCTTCGCCGAGTACCATGGATCGCTGGTGCGCATGTTGATGCGGCGCACCGGCGATCGCGATCGCGCCGAGGACATTGCCCAGGAGGTGTTTGCCCGGGCGGTTGCGGCACCGCCGCGTAACCCGCGGCCGTGGCTCTTTGCGGTGGCGCTCAACCTGGTCCGGGAAGAAGGCCGCCGATCGGTTCGGCAGGGGCGCCGACTCGTGTTATACAAAGCGGAACAGCCGGAAGGGTTCGAGGGCCCCGACGAGGCAATGGACCGGGGCGACCGGATTGCCGGTGTGCGGGCTGCGCTGGACGGACTCACCGAGCGGGATCGTGAGGCGCTGCTGCTCAAGGCCGAAGGATTCAGCTACGAAGATATTGCGGCCACGCTGGGCTTGGCGCGCGGAGCCATCGGCACCACACTCGCACGAGCCCGCCGGCGATTGGTCGAGGCCTACCGGGCCGGGGAGGGACACCATGACGTCGCATCTTGAAGAGGGAATCCTCCACGAATTGCTGGATGGAGAGATCCCGTCGTCCGAACTGCCGCCGATCGAGGGCCACCTGGCCAGCTGCGCTGAATGTCGGGCGCGGCTGGAGGACGCTCGGGGATTTCAGGCGGCGTCGGACCGGCTCATCGAGGAGCTGGATCAACCCGACGCACCGGCGCCATCGAGGCAACGGCCCGGGGTGTCGGCTGGTCGCTCGGACTGGAAGCGCAACCTGGCCTGGGCGGCAACGGTGGTCATCGCAGTGGGCGCCGGCTATTACGGTCGGGGCTCCACGGTTCCTGCCTCGATTCAGGAGGCGGAGGCGGTTCAGCCCGCGGTCGAGAAGCCGGCGACTGTCCCGCTTGGCAGCCCGGTCGCCCCGACGCCAGCGGTCGCTGCCGCGCGGCAACCGGCCCGGGCCAATCAGCCAGCGACGGGTGCGGCACCAGGGGCAGGAGGCGCGGTCCTCCCGGAGAAGCAGTCGGGCCGGAACGAACTCAAGAGCGCTGACCAACTCGCGGTGCGGGCCGACGCCGAAGAGACCCGACCGAAAACTGCACTGCCGGTCCCGGGGGTGGCCAACGCAGCGGCGGGTGCTGCGGCGGCAACCCCGCCGGCCGAACCGAGCGCACCGGCGCAGCGATCTGTGGCACCGCGGGAAAATCAGGCACGATTTCGGGAGTCGATCGGAACGACGGGGTTGGTCAGTGGGGCGGCACTGGCCGCGAAGGCGGCGGCAGCACCGGACACGATCTCGTTTCCCGAGGCGCTTCGGCGCCTCAACGGCACCCTGCGCCTGATCGAGGGCATGGTTCCCGACCGGATCGAGGCGCTGGGTCAGGAGACCCGAGTGGTCTATCCGCTCTCGAGCGGCGAACTCTACCTGACCCAGCAGCTGATCAATGGTCGCATTGAATACCGGCTCACCGCACCAGCCGGATTTCCGGCCGATTCACTGCAACGGCTCCGGCTCCGAATCCGGGACTAGTGCCGAGCGGCTGACCTGGGGGAATGGCACTACATGTTCGTGACCATCGCCTCCGCGAATTCGCTGGTGCGGAGCAGTGTCGCTCCGTCCATCAGGCGATGGAAGTCGTAGGTGACACGTTTTTGCGCGATGGTGCGGTCGAGGCCCAGAATCACCCGGTCGGCCGCCTCACCCCATCCCAGGTACCGCAGCATCATCTCACCGGAGAGAATCACGGAGCCGGGATTCACCTTGTCCTGATTGGCATACTTCGGCGCGGTGCCGTGGGTCGCCTCGAAGATGGCGTGCCCGGTGAGGTAGTTGATGTTGGCACCCGGGGCGATGCCGATCCCGCCGACCTGGGCCGCGAGGGCGTCGGAGATGTAATCGCCGTTGAGGTTGAGGGTGGCAATGACGTCGTATTCCGCCGGCCGAAGGAGAATCTGCTGGAGGAATGCGTCCGCGATCACGTCCTTGATGACCACGCCGCCGGGAAGCTTGCACCACGGCCCGCCGTCGATTTCCATGGCGCCGAATTCCTGCTGGGCCAGCTGATAACCCCAGTCGCGAAAACCGCCCTCGGTGAACTTCATGATGTTGCCCTTGTGCACCAGCGTGACACTTTTCTTTCCCTCGGCAATGGCAAACTGAATTGCCGCGCGGATCAAGCGCTTGGACCCCTCCTCCGATACCGGCTTGATCCCGATAGCGCTGGTGTCGGGAAAGCGAATCGAAGTGACCCCCATGTCCTGCTGGAGGAACGCGACAAGCTTTCGCGCCTGCGGCGTCCCTGCCTCATACTCGATGCCGGCGTAGATATCCTCGGTATTCTCCCGGAAAATGACCATGTCCACCGCCCCGGGGTTCTTCACCGGCGAGGGCACCCCATCGAACCAGCGCACCGGGCGGATACAGGCGTAGAGATCGAGTTGCTGGCGCAACGCGACGTTCAGGGAACGGATGCCGCCCCCGACCGGTGTGGTAAGGGGGCCCTTGATGGCCACCAGGTGGGTCCGGATGGTGTCGAGGGTGGCCGGCGGGAGCCAGTCATTGACCTGATTCTTGGCCTTCTCACCGGCCAGCACCTCCCTCCAGGCGATTTGCCGGGAGCCATGGTAGGCCTTTTCGACAGCGGCGTCGAGCACCCGCTGGGAGGCGCGCCAGATGTCGGGGCCGGTGCCGTCGCCCTCGATGAACGGAATGATCGGTTGATCCGGCACGCGGAGCGCGCCGTTCTGCATGGTGATGGTCGTGGGATTGGGCATCGATTCATTCGGGCGCGGAAGCAGGAATCTCAGGGACGTTCGAGCGGGGCCCGCACCGTATTACCCCATTCCGTCCGGGAACCATCGTCCTTGGAGACAGTGGCGAAGCCGAGCTCGACCATGGCCGGCATCATACCGGCCCCGCGCCACCCAGCAGATCCTCCAGCACCTTGTCCACCACCTCGCTCACCTCCCCGTGGACAATGGTTCGGAGCACATCCAGGGCTTCCAGCGCCAGGTCCTCCGGGTGTTTGCGATCCCGCTCGAAGCGCACGATTTCTCCCAGGAAAACCGCCGCCTGCGGCTCTGCCTCGGTAGTCTCCTCGTCCTGCTCCTCCTCGGACTCTCCCCCTCCAGGTGGGGTGTAGCGCACGGCGCGGTCATAGGAGGTTCCCGGGAGGCTGTCGGCCCAGGGTGCTTCGTTGTCGTTGTCGATGTCCTCATCCTCGGCGGTCCCGGCAAAGAAATCGCCGGGCAACTCGACCAAGGCAAAGAGCTGGCATTGCAGCCCCGGGCTCGCTTCTCGGGCCGCCAGCGCCAGGCGAACCGGCAGGGAAAAGAGCCCTTTGTCGAGGAGAAAGACCGCGGCATCGCGGGGAACCACGCAGCGGGCAATCTGCTTCGGCCCGAGAAAGGAGCCGATGCAGGACATGCCTTTGGGAGCCCGCTCGTCCTCGATCTCCTTCACCCGCAATTGCAGCGGGAGGTCGGTGGCGGCAAGCGCCACCGCGGGATCGGACGAATCGGGCTCCATGGCAGGAATTTACACGGCGCCCCCTTGTTCTGCCCGTGGTTTGGCCACGATACTACCGCCTCCATGCCCCTCCTCCCCCGCCCCCAAACGCACTTCGGACCCGCCCCGTCGCTCTCGGCGCAGGTGCTCGCCGGGTGGATCGGGCTGGGCGCGCTCACCACGATCGTGATCGCGGTGCCGTCCACACTATTCGACCTCGACCGCTTTGCCGCGCCCAAGGAACTCGCGTTGCACCTGACAGCGCTGGGGGCGTTGATCCTCCTCGCACTCACCCGCGGCGCCCGCACACCACTGGTGGCGGCCGATCTGCCGCTACTTGCCTTCGTTGCGTGGAGCAGCGTGTCCGCCCTGCTGGCAACCAATCGCTGGCTGAGTACCCGGTCGCTGGCGGTCACCCTGGCTGGGGTGATTCTGTTTCGGGCCGGGCGCCGAGTTGCCGCCCGGGGCAGCGACGGGATCGTGCTGGTGTTGCTCGCGGTCGCTCTGGGAGTCGGTGCGCTCAGCGGACTGGCCCAGGCATACGGATTCGATGCGGCGTGGCTGGCCGACAGCCGAGCGCCGGGCGGCACCTTGGGCAACCGGAATTTCCTGGCCCACCTGATGGCCATCGGCGCGCCTGTCGTACTACTGCTGGTGGTGGAGGCGCGGGGGCCGCGCCGGGCGGTGCTGGCGGCCGGGGTGCTGGGGCTGATGTTTGGCGCCACGATTCTGACCCGCTCCCGCGCCGGCTGGCTCGGCTTCCTGCTCTGTGGGGTGATAATGGGCGCAGCCGCGCTGGTGGCTCGGCGTCAGCGGCCGGACGTGATACCGGGCCAGCGGTTTCGGCTCGCGCTGGTGGCACTCATCGTGGCGGGTGGACTGGCATTGCTGCTCCCCAACCGGCTGTCGTGGCGCTCCGATTCTCCCTATGGCGACACCATGCGGGACCTGGCCAACTACCGCGAAGGCAGCGGGCGGGGCCGGCTGATTCAGTATCGCAACAGCCTTCGACTGGTGCCGATTGACCCGGTGTTCGGTAGCGGACCGGGCAACTGGCCGGTGCAGTATCCCCGAGTGACCTCGCCGGGAGACCCGTCCTATGCCGGCGCCGATCCGATGCCCACCAATCCGTGGCCCAGCAGCGATTGGGTAGCAATGCTGACGGAACGAGGAGTGATCGGCGCGCTCTTGCTGCTGGCGAGCCTTGCCGCCATGGGCGTCACAGCGCTCCGCCGGATCAGGAGCGAAGATCCCCGAGAGGCTCGGCGGGCGGTGGCCCTTCTGGGAGTGATTACCGCGACCGCAGTGACCGGCGGGTTCGATGCGGTACTGCTGTTAGCCCCCCCGACGCTGCTGTTCTGGACCGCCGCAGGTGCCCTGCTGCCGGTAACCGGGGCAGTCGACACCGCGGTGGCTCGCCGCCGTCGGGGCGGCGGAGTGATGCTGGGCCTCATGATGCTGTTGGCGGTGCTGCGCAGTGCCGGCCAAACCCGGGCAATCCTGCTGGCGGGACCGGGGTGGCCGGTCGAGCGGCTGATCGGGGCGGTCCGCTTCGACCCGGGGAGCTATCGCCTGCATCTGATGATTGCCCAGCGAACCGGGTGTGCCCGGGCTCGGCCCCACGCACTGGCAGCGGCCCGGCTTTTTCCTCGGCTGCCGGCCCCGGCTCGGCGGCTGGCGGTGTGTGGTGGGGAGTGACCGCGCGTGTGGCGATGCTGGTGGCGCGGCGGCTCTAAGGCCGGAGCAAGGCCGGGCCGCGCTCAACAGCCGGGCCCGCTTCCCTGCCCCACTCACTCCAGGAACCGTCGTACAGCGCGTGGCTCCGGTGGCCGGCCACTTCGAGCCCGAGCAGCAGTGCACAGGCGGTGACGCCGGAACCGCACGACGCAATGACCTCGCGAGAAAGGTCGAGGCCGGCGTACTGAAAGCGAGCCCGCAATTCATCGGGCGGCAGCAGGGTTCCACCCGGGCCGGTCAGCTCGGCAAAGGGAAGACTCATCGCCCCCGGCAGGTGACCGCCCCGGAGGTGAGGCCTAGGCTCCGGCTCGGTGCCTTCAAATCGCCCGGGGGAGCGGGCATCCAGCAGTTGGATCGCGCCGGAAGAAATCGCCTGACCGACCTCCGCCTCGGACCGGATCAGCTCAGGCCGAAACCGGACGGTGAATCCCCGCGGTGCCCACGGCGCCACGCCGGCACGGAGCGGCCGGCCCTCGGCCCGCCAGCGCTGCAGTCCGCCATCCAGCACCGCGACCGCGTCATGCCCGAGTACCCGCAGCGTCCACCAAAATCTGGCGGCACTCAGATTGGCGCCGGAGCCGTCATAGACCACAACTCGGGTTTCGTTCCCAATGCCAAGGATGCCGATTTCGCGGCCGAGGGCGGCGGCAGCCAGCAACATGTGGGGCAACGAGCTGGCCGAATCGGAGAGGGCGTCGAGATCGGCGTACACCGCACCATCGACGTGGCCCGCCTGGTACTCGGCGCGGGCGGCGCGGTTCATGGCCGGGAGATACCAGGAGGCATCGACCACGACGAGGTCCGGCTCGCCGAGGTGATCGGCCAGCCAGGCGGTGGACACCAGTGGGCCGGGCAACCGGGCCGTCATCGATTGGCGGCCTCGAACTCCTTCATGAATGCGATCAGCGCTTCGATACTGGCTCGGGGGCAGGCGTTGTAAATACTGGCGCGCATTCCCCCAGCCGAGCGATGGCCCTTGAGGCCTTCGAACCCTCGCTTGGTCGCCTCGCCGAGAAATTTGGATTCCAGCGTTTCGGTGCTGCAGCGGAAGCAGACGTTCATGAGTGAACGGCTGTCGCGATGGACGGAGCCCTGGAAGCGGCTGCTTTGGTCCAGGAAGTCGTACAGCAGCCCGGCCTTGGCAGCATTGCGTTCGGCCATGGCGGCGAGTCCGCCGGTTTCCCGAATCCACTTGAGCACCAACCCGACCATGTAGATCGCGAAGGTGGGAGGGGTGTTATAGAGCGAGCGCTCCTTGATGTAGGTGCGGTACTGCAACATGACCGGGAGCGAAGTGGACGCCGGTTCGGCGAGATCCTCCCGGATGATCACCAGCGCGATCCCCGAAGGGCCAAGATTCTTCTGGGCTCCAGCGTAGATCAAGCCGTATTTGGTCACATCGATCGGGCGGCTGAACATGTCGCTCGAAGTGTCGGCAACCAGCGGCGCGCCGGCCGGTATCGGTGGCTCCTCCTTCCACTGAGTTCCGTAAATCGTGTTGTTGGTGGTGAGGTGCACATAGACCGGATTGGCCGAGTACTTGATGTCGGAAACCGGGGGGATCCGGGTGTACTTGGTATCCGTTCCGGAAACGGCGATATGGGTGTCGCCGATTTTCCGGGCCTCCTCCAGCGCCTTTTCGGCCCAGACGCCGGTGACCAGGTAGTCCGCGGTGCGGCCCTTGGGGAGAATATTCATCGGCACCATCGCAAATTGCTGTGTGGCGCCGCCCTGCACGAAGAGAATCTTGTACCGATCGGGAATGTCGGCGAGGCGGCGCGCCTCCGCCTCGGCCTCATTGATGATCCGGTCGAAGACCTTGCCGCGGTGGCTGTGCTCGGCAATCCCGATGCCGCTATCGCCGATGTTCCACAGGTCCTTTTGGGCCTGGCGGAGCACCGACTCAGGCAAAACGCCGGGGCCGGCGCCGAAATTGTGGATGCGATCGTCCATGGTGACCTCTGAGTGTGATCCGCCGATAGCTGTCCGCTATTGGCTGTCAGCCGATCGGTGTCACTTCCGCGCTGATGACACTGGTGTTTCCGCTCCGAATTGCCTCCAGGGCGGCGGCACCTGGAACGCTGCTCACCTGAATCCGGGCACAGGCCGCTTCGGCGCCGTGGTAGGCAATATTCTCCACCTCCTCGACATTGATCCCACCGTCAGCCAGCACCTTGAATACGTGGGCCAGTACTCCGGGTCGATTCTGATGGCGGACCGACAGGACGTGGGACGCAGCGCTCTTGGCGAGGCGGTTGACGCAGTGGGGGGCTCGACCGGTGTCCCGGAACGCCTGCACGATGCGCACTACCTCGTAGGCGATTGCCACCTGGGCCTGTTCGGTCGAGGCACCGACATGATGGGTTCCGAAGACGCCGGGCACCGCCGTGATGGCCGATGTAAACTCTCCCTTGGAGCTGCCTGGCTCATTCTGGAAAACGTCCAGCCCCGCGCGAATGCCTCGCTCCCGTACCGCCTGCTCCAACGCCGCTTCGTCCACCACCGATCCCCGGGAAGTGTTCAAGAGGAACGCCCCCGGTTTCATGGCGGCAAGGAACTCCGCATTGACCAGATGCTTGGTTTCGGGACTCCCCGACACGTTGATCGACACCGCATCGGAGAGCCGGGCCACCTCCAGCGGCGTTTCGCAGTAGCCGATATGCAACGCGGCGGCGTCTTCCGGGGAGAGATTTCTCGACCACGCGACGACGTGCATGCCGAATGCCCGGGCCCGCCTGGCAACCTCGCGACCAATCTGCCCCAGCCCCACGATCCCGAGGGTCCGCCCATGAAGCCCGCGAGCCTTGGAGTACTCCCCCTTCTGCCACTGTCCCTTGCGCAGGTCGGCAACCTGATCGGGAATGCGCCGATCGAGCGAGAGTAGCAAGCCCAGTATCAGCTCGGCAACCGCGATGGAGTTTTTGCCGGGACAGTTGGATACGAAGATGCCGAGCCGGGAGGCCGCAGCGACGTCGATAGTGTCGATGCCGGCGCCGGCGCGAATGACCAGCGACAGCGCCGGTCCGGCGGCGAGTGCCGCCTGATTGACCTTCTTGCTGCGAACCACCAGCACCTTGGGATTGACCTCGCGCACCACGTCAGCGAGCTCCTCCGCTTTCACATCGGGGCGCAGCACGACGTCGCAGCCGATCTCCTTGAGACCGTCCACGCCTGCTGTTTCGAACTTGTCGGCAACCAGCACTTTCATCAGGGGCGCCTCCGGGGCGCTTTCATTCGAGAGTGTGCACGAAGAGCCCGCTACTCAGCTTGGGCTCAAACCAGGTCGATTTCGGTGGCATCACCGCCCCGGCATCAGCGATGGTCATCAGCTGCTGCACGGTGACTGGGTACATCGCAAAGGCGACTGCAGCATCTCCTTCGGTGACGCGCCTTTCCAATTCGTCGGTCCCCCGGATGCCCCCGACGAAATCAATTCGCTTGTCGATGCGCACATCACCGATACCCAGGATCGGTGCCAGCACCCGGTCGTGCAGCAGCGAGACGTCCAGCGAGCCAATCGGATCTCGGCTGTCAATCGAGGCGGGATCGAGGGTCAGGCAGTACCACTGTCCGGCAAGGAACACCCCGAAGGAACCGGCTCGCTCCGGCGCCGGCGAGGCGGCCTTGATCAGGGTGCCCACCGCCCGCAGCCGATCCAGGAACCCGTCGTAGGTCAGGCCGTTCAGATCCTTGACCATGCGGTTGTAGGCGAGAATGCGGAGCTGATTGGCGGGAAAAAGCACGGCCGGAAACCAATTGTACTCTTCGTTGCCGGTGTGCTTCAGGTTGGCCTGGCGGCGCTCCTCCGCCGCCCGGAGTGCGCTGGCCGAGCGATGGTGCCCATCGGCGACGTAGGCGACGGCCATGCGGCGGAAGGCGTCGACGTAGTTGCCGGGCTCGGCCAC
This sequence comes from Gemmatimonadales bacterium, assembly GCA_031402135.1. Lineage (GTDB taxonomy): Bacteria > Gemmatimonadota > Gemmatimonadetes > Gemmatimonadales > GWC2-71-9 > JABFSM01. The sequence continues at coordinate 15,273 of JANNSC010000103.1, forward strand.
CTTCCAGACCTGGTGGCGCACGCCGTCGGCGGCGACGAAGTCGTAGAGCGGCTCCGTGGCCATGATCTTGGCGTTCAGGGAGGCGATGAACGGGTTAGGCTCGTAGGTCAGAAAAACCGGTTCGGCATGCGCGTTGAGGGTCAGTATGTGCCGAGTGCGGTCGTCCTCTTTGTCCTTGCGAGTCCGCTCGTGTTTCCGGATGACATCGCCGGCGTAATCCGCCACGTGAACGCAGCCGACCACCCCGACCTGAACCCGCTCCTCCATGGTCAGGGCATACAAGTAGAGCGCCGGCGACTCCTCCTGCATGAAGGTTCCTTCCGAAAGAAGGAACGTCAGGTTGTCGCGGGCCTTGGCGTAGACCCGGGCATCGTAGGGGTTGGTGTCGGGGGGCAGGTCGATTTCGGAGCGGCCGACGTGCAAGAAACTCACCGGATTGCCCCGCGCGAGCGCGGCGGCTTCGGAACGGCTCACCACATCATACGGAGGTGCGGCAACGCGTGCGGCAAACCTTGGGAGCGGACGCCAGGCGCGGAACGGTCGAAAACGAATAAATCCTCTCCTGCAGCGGGTGGGAAAGTACTCCCGGAGTCCGGGATGCTACCGGATTTGCGGGGTGGGCGTCAAGGGGAACGAATCACGACCCCGCCCTTCATGACCCACTGGACTCGGCGGAGTTCGGAGATTCGCTGGGAGGGATCACCCTCCACCGCAATCAGGTCGGCAAGGAGCCCCAGCCTGATCTGGCCGAGCTGATTGTCCAAATGGAAAATTTTGGCGTTGCCGGAGGTGCCGGCTTTCAAGACCTCGAGCGCCGGCATCCCGTATTCCACCATCAGTTCGAGCTCCCGGACGTTGTCGCCATGGGGATAAACCCCGACATCTCCCCCGACGCACATGGTCACCTTGGCGGCGAGGGCGCGGCGGAAGCTGGCTTTCTTCTCGCTGATCGGGGGCGGCTCCCGATCGGTTGCCTTGTTCCAGCCGCGATACTGCCAGAGGGCATCGCCGGCCGCGAGAGTGGGGCAGAGCGCCACTCCCCGCTGCGCCATGAGCCGGAAAACCTCGGTGGTGCCGCCGTCGCCGTGCTCAATGGTCTCAACGCCGGCGGTAACGGCCCGCCGCATGCCCTCCGCAGTGCTGGCGTGGGCAACGACCGGTCGTCCGCCGCTGCGAGCGGTTTCGACGATCCGGGTCAGCTCCTCGACTGAAAACGTCGGGCGGGCCTCATCGGCGGGACCCCAGCGATAATCGGCATAGACCTTGATCAAGTCGGCGCCCTTGGCAATCTGGCTCCGGGTGACGCGGGTCAGGTCTTCGACGCCGCTCGCCTCCTCAGCGCCCTGGGGAACCGCCCAGCGGGGATCGAAGCCGCGGGGTCCGTAGGTCCCGGTCGCAACGATCGCGCGGGTGGTAACCAGCATGCGGGGGCCCGGGATGATCCCTTGCTCGATGGCTTGTTTCAGCCCGACGTCGGCCTCCCCGGCGCCCTCTGTGCCGAGGTCTCGGACGGTGGTAAAGCCGGATTCGAGCGTCTTCCGGGCGTGATTGACGGCGCGGGACACTCGGAGCGCCAGCGACTCGTGGAGGACCTGATCGTCCCAGCTGGTTTCGTTGTAGGGGTGCAGGAAGAGGTGAGAATGCCCCTCGATGAGTCCGGGAAGCAGCGTCATCCCCTTGAGCGAAATGCGGCGGACGTCGGGCGGCGCGGCCGCCTCCATGGTGGGTCCGGCACCGAGGATCCGATCGCCTCGCACCAGGACGGTCCAGCCGGTGCGCATGGCAATTCCATCGAAAACTCGATCCGGAGTGAGCAGCAGGACCGGACCGTCCTGGGCGGCGGCAAAGCGCGGGGCGAGCGCAGCACCGATTACCAGCAGGGCGACGAAGGCGGTGCGAACTGGGCTCACTGGGGCGGCCCCGGTTCGGCGCTCACCAGTGCAATGCGGTCTCCGGAGGGGCTGATGGCAAGCCGCGAGAGCTGCTGCAGGGCTGGGTTTGTAAACCGGGCCACTTCGGCCCAGTCCTTGGCACCGGGCCGGAGCAGGAGGAGTCGGTTGCCGCTGGCGGAAAAGAGATCGCCGGATGCGGTCCAGGCAAAGAACTCGTTACTTCCAGGCAGCCGGATGACGGTTTCCCCCTGCCCCGTTACCGGGTCGATGCTGCGGAGGGACATGCCGGAGGCGTCGCGCTGGGCGTAGCTGATGGTCCGC
>JANNSC010000104.1:0-2589 GCA_031402135.1 Gemmatimonadales bacterium
ACTTAGCCTTACCGATGAGCTGCTCAACTCCCGCTAGCCGTTCCTCGATCGGTTGGGGCTTTGGTTTTGGCATGGTCGGCTCCGGGCCTGCCCTGGCGAAGAGGGTAGGTAGTGCGCAAGGGGGACTACGTCCGCATAACGCCCTGCGCTTCTGCTGCGGGGGCCTGCCGAAGCCGCCGCCAATCACCTGGTTGGAACACACCTGGCGGCGGCTGAGGCGGTTAGGCCCCCGTCAGTAGCAAGCGCGGGTTAGGCACTCCGCGCACGGCGTTTGGGGCGAGGGGGAATCGCCTCCAAGAGCGCTCGGAGCGCGCGGTTGACCGCGCGCGAGTCCGTAAAGGCCTTGGCCACGTCAGGGTCCAACACCACAACATTGGTGCCTTGGCGATAGCGGGCGGCATATTTCGCTCGCACCGCGCCCGAGAAGTCATACTGCGTCCGCATCCCGTCGGAGGTCCGGGCGATCTTAGGACTCTTCTTCATAGAGTTTCCGCTCTTTACGAGTGGCTTTCCGGGCGCTGATGGGTCGAATCGCGTCGCCGCGCTCGGTGTGGACGACGACGAGAAGTCTACCACGGCTTGAGGTGCCAAGCAGAATGAAGCGAGATTCAGATCCAGAGTGATCCGGGTCCGGAACGGTGTGTGAATGGGGGTCAGCGAAGGCGGTGGTGGCTTCCGGGAATGAGACCCCGTGCTTCCGAAGGTTGGCCGCGGCCTTGGCGGGGTCCCAAACGAACGTCAGTGCCATGGTCTAATGTAGCATCGAGGCTAACCGATGGCACGTCTTGGGGTTGGGAGCCTCGGAACCCACCATCAACCGCGCAGGTCCCGAACCGGGCAACGGCACTTCTCTCATGGCAACCGCTGAAGTGCCTAACGACCTGCGCTTCTGCTGCGGGGGCCTGCCGAAGCCGCCGCCGACCAACTGGAACATACCCGGCGGCGGCTGAGGCGGTTAGGCCCCCGGCAGTAGCAAGCGCGGGTTAGACAGCAGCTGAGGCGATGTGTGGGCCGGCCAAGGCCCGAGGATCACGGCTCGCACGGTGGCAAAGGGCGAATCCTGCCATGTGGACTTGAGCCGTCACACGCGCATTAGGCTGGTCGATCGCCTTCCAGGGCACAGCCAAGCCATCCAGACGGGAGCCGAGGATCCGTGCCACCCCACGTCCTATGCAGAGGACGCCCTCTGGCCGGGCCCCCTCAATCAATGGGCCAATGTAGCCGTCCCAGCTTCGGGCCACGACAGCCGCAATGGACTCAGGGTTTGGCTTTGGGTTCGTGGGCGAATAGAGCGCAGCAATACTTGCATCGAGCAACCAGATACCCTGGTCCTGAAGGCGTTGGAGTACACTCACCTTGTTCGCGAGCCGCTCCGGTGTCGGGGTCCGGCTGACGAGGATTGGGGCGAAATCAAGATTCTGGGTGATCGGGGTGAGGCAACTGAGGAACAACTTCCAGAACTGCGGGGTCCCGCTATTGCGCGACCCCTCGATCGGTCGGTCTAGAAGCACATCCTCGCCATACCCCAGAGAATACACCAGGCGGACATAGCCAGCCGGTAGACCAGGCGGGAGCAACGGATTGGGCCTGAGGTAGTGATCCAACTCCTTGGTTTGGGTGTAGACGTGGGATTCTGCCAACAGGAGCAGCCGGACACGATTCGGGCGCCAATACGCCCGGTGTTCATCCGCCCGAGCGAGGACCTCGAAAGGCTCAGGGTTTGCCCCAAGAAACGGTAGCAATGTGGAGTAACAATCACTGAGAGCTCTATTCAATCGATGCTCCAAGCGCTGCTGTCTAACGGACTGCGCTTCAGCTGCAGCCGCCCTCCCCACCGCGGGGCGCGGCACGGCCATCCATCAAGCTACGATGCGTTGCGCCCCGCGTCCATGGCTGTGGGGCGGCTGGCAGCTGCAGGCGCGGGTTAGGTCGTGCAACCGACCCGTGGAGCCGTGTCGATATCCACGGTCATTGGCGTGGGAATAGCCGATCCAGCGGACCGCGGCCAGGACCGAGGAGCGCCAGGGTGAGCGCCGCCCCGAGCAGGGTCAGTTCGAACTCGACGCCTGTGGGTGCGAAGAAGCCTCCGCGCAGCCGAACCGCCACGATGGCCACGACCATGTCCCCTGCGAGCAGAAGGGCCGCCCAACGGGCCCACAGGCCGGTCAAGAGGGCTGCGCCGCCGAGGAGTTCGACCAACGCAACCACCACTGCACTGACCGCGGGCAACGGGATTCCCATTTGGGTCATCGCGTTGGTCGTACCCTCAATCCCATAGACGAACAACTTTTGGGCACCGTGCATGAGGAACACAACGCCTACCACCGCCCGAAGCGGAAACAGGCCCCAAGCTGTCGCAGCACCAGTTCGGGAATCGGGCATGCTTCACCTCCAAATTGTTGCGTCTGGCATTGGGCCATAACGGGTACAGAAAGCTCACGGCATCGACCTAACGCCCTGCGCTTCTGCTGCGGCGCCGGCGCTCCGGCGCCGACTGCCAAGATACTCGCCGCGTCCGTAGGGTAGTGGGGCGCCGCCAGCAGCAAGCGCGGGTTATGCGGCGGCTACCACCCCATTATCCAGACCGTG
>JANNSC010000105.1:0-2786 GCA_031402135.1 Gemmatimonadales bacterium
GTTTGTGCCCGAGGTCGTGTTGTCCAAGGCCCCCACCGTCGCCATGAGCCTGTTGTTCGGGAAACGGTCCCCGTAGTCGAGGTAAAGCGTAGTCGTAAGCAGCGTCCGCTCTTCCAACGCCTCCAGCACCGGACGACGCGACCTCCGCCTGGTCAGGCGGCTCTTGGAGCGGGGCCGACGGGACGCCACCCGCCGTGTTGAAGTCGAAGTCAAGGACTTAAGAAGGTTGGTGATCAACATGGGAATCTCCTTGGCGAGCGTGGTCCGCGATATAATGGAGAGACACTGTTCCCAGCGCGCAGACCGAGCGCCGGGGCGGTGCTGGGCCGGTGAGGAGCTTTCTTGACGGATAGGGCCTCACCGGCCGCTTTTTGATTTTTAGTGTTCAGTGTTCAGGGCCCCGTCGGGCTCGGCTCTTTCTGTGGCTCCTGTTTTTTGGCTTCTGGCGGCTGGCTCAACAACTCCGTGGCCTCGGCGCGGAACAGGTTCAGCTCTTCGAGGTGCGCCGGCTCTAGGCCCCGCTGGGCGTTGGTCCAACGGACTGCCCAGGCGAGATAGTCTCGGGCCCGCTCGGTTTCGCCCAAGCGCTGGTGGCTCATGGCCAGAAAGTACAGATCGAAGGCCAGAAACTTGTCGTCCTGCAAGGCCAGGTTGGGCCGCAGCATTTCCACCGCGTCGTGGTACCGATCGGCCCGGTAATACGCCACACCCAGGGTGTTTCGGTACACGACATTGTCCGCGGCCAGGCGCATGGCATTTTCGGCCAGGGGCAGCGCGGCCTGCACGTCGCGCAGTGGCGCGGGCGCCGTCAAGTAAACCCAGGCCAGGTCGTTGCAGGCCAGAGCGTTGTTCGGATCCGCAGCCACCACCGGGCGGTAACGCTGGATGTCCTGTCGCGCCTTTTGCTCCGGGGTCAAGGTGGGCTTGGACTTGCCCAGGTCGCCAAGAAGGACTTCTACCTGGGGCTTGATGGCGTCGTTGCTTGGAGCCGCCGGGCGAAACTCGGGCCACTCCCAATCCAGTTCAAGCTCCTTCAATTGCTCCCGGATCAACCGCAGGTCCCAGACATAGAGGGCCGTCGCGCCGGAACAGGTGGCGACGAGCCGCGTCCCATCCGGAGTGAAGCAAGCCGGCTGATACGACGTCGGCTCGGGACCGGTCAACCGGGCTACCTCGCGGCCCGTGGTGGTCTCGAGCAAGCGGATCACGCCCAGCACGTCGCCGATGGCCAGCAACCGGCTATCCGGACTGAAAGCGAAATCGCACCGATCAAAGTGCCGCACCTCCCGCCAGGCGCCGACTTCCCACTGCCGGGTGCCTCCGCTCGTCGTTGTCATCAACCAGCGGCCATCGGGGCTGAACTTGGCCTTCGTCTGGCTCTCCATCGCCAAATCGTGGACTGGCAAACGGGTGTCGGCATCCAAATCCCAAACCGAGATGGTTTTGGAGTTGCCATCCGCCCCCCAACTGCACGTGACCACCCAGCGGCCGTCGGGACTGACCGCGGAAAACCGCACATCGTCCTGCGGGCCAAGCTCCAAGCGCCGATCCGGGCGATCCCGGTACAGGACCAAGGTCGAGTGGCCTTGTGGCACTGCCACAACGCGGCCGTCCGCGCTGGCGCTGGCACCAGTGGAGTAGCCGCCCCCTGGGTTCGGGGTGATTTGCTGGGGCGGGCCAATGCGCATGACCTCGGGCCGAACGGAGTCTTGCTGGGCGGGCCAAAGGTATAGACCGCTCTGACCGCCTGTCATCCACCCGCCGGACCTTTCCCCCTGCAAGCCGGATTTCGGATCCGGCGCACCTTGAGGAGGGTGAGGCGGGTCGAAGAAGACGGAGAGTGCCGCGTCCACGCGCGGCAACCGCACCGAGTCCAGTTCCTCCCCGCTGGCAAGGTCGAAGAAGCAAAGCTGGCGACCCCCGCCCGCGGCCAGGATGCGGCCGTCCGCATGGACAACAGGGCCGGTAATGTTGTCCAGGCTGCCCGGGTTGCGAGGACGCAGCACGCGTAGCGCCCCGTCGGCTGCCAATCGCCACAACCTGACCTTGGTGCCGCTGTACTCCGGGCCCAACAGGTTGCCGTTCGAGCTGAACTGCAGCCCGACGCCGGGCAGGCTCAAAAGCGCCCGGCCAGTGACCGTGTCCCAGAGCCGAGGTTGGCCGGACCAATCGTTGCTCGCCAGCCGGTCGCCGGCGTGGTTGAATGCCACAACCACGCCGTCCGCGGTGTGTCCCGTCCAAGGGGACATTACCTCGGTGGCCGTCTCGGTGTCCCAGAGATGAATGTTGCGGTCGTTACAGCCAGCGGCCAAGCGGCGGCCATCGGGATGCCAACTCACGTAGTTTGTATGGGTGACCGCAGGCGGGTGGCGCAGCGCGGGCAGTTCTTTTCCGGTGTCCGTGTCGAACAACTGCACGACGTTGCCGCACGCCACCGCCAGGCGGTCCTTATCCGGGTGAAAGGCCAGGTGGAACGGCTCGGCTCTGACCGCCAGAAGCTGCACGCGCCGGCCCGATGCCAGGTCGTAAACACTGACCGTATTGTCGGCATGGCCGAAAGCCAGTTGCCGGCCGTTCGGGTGGAAGCCGCGAGCCCATTCATGGATGCCCTGCGCAGCGGGCTTTAGCACCACCGGCTCGGGACCGTCCACCTTCCAGACCCGCATTCCGCCGGCCACCTGTCCACAGGCTACAAACCCGGCGTCCGGGCTCATCAATACAGAGTTAAACGGAGACTTGCCGGGAGCGGGCAGACGAGTGATGACCTCTTCCCGGCCATTGCTCAC
>JANNSC010000106.1:0-3406 GCA_031402135.1 Gemmatimonadales bacterium
GGCGTCGCACACCAGCAGGCGTTCGGCTTGGGTCACCTCTTCGGCCCATTCGGCCGTGGTCGCTTCCAGGTTTCGCTGGGTTCCTCCCTCCCGGAACGCACCCAGCGGCAGCCAATTCGAGGGCTCGGGCCAGAATGGGCAGCTTCGCGACGTCGATTCGGGCGCCAACGCCGCTCGCCGCGAGGATGTTTCCCAGGTGGCCAAGCAGGCCAAAGCCGGTAATGTCGGTGGCGCAGCGAACTCCGCAGGCGCTCGCGGCAGCCGCGGCGCCTTCGTTGAGCGTCGTCATGCTGCTGATTGCTTCATCGAGGTCGGACTCGCTCACCAGGTCGCGTTTGAGGGCGGTGGTGAGGATGCCGGTACCCAGCGGCTTGGTGAGCACCAGGAGGTCTCCGGCCCGGGCGGTGGCGTTGGTGAACATTCGGTCGGGGTGCACCTCGCCAATGACCGCCAGCCCGAACTTCGGCTCCGGGTCATCGATGGAATGGCCACCCAGCATCAGGCAACCCGCTTTCCGGGTCACCTCGGCGGCACCACCCATCACCTGACCGAGTACCTCGAAGGGAACCTTTCCGCGGGGCCAGCCCACCAGATTGAGCGCGAAGAGCGGGCGGCCGCCCATCGCGTAGATGTCGGAGAGCGCATTGGCGGCGGTGATGGCCCCCCATGCCGCCGGTGAGTCGACAATGGGCGTGAAGAAATCGACGGTGGCCACCAAGGCGCGGTCGGGAGCAATCTGATACACCGCGGCATCGTCGCGGGTGGCGGCGTCCACCAGCACGTTGGCGTCGTTGATGAGGGGAAGGTGGCGAAGCACCTCCCGGAGGTCTGCGCTCCCCAGCTTGCACCCGCAACCGGCGGCATGGGAGAGCGATGTCAGGCGCGGAAATTGAATGGGAGGACTCATCGCGGCGAATCGTGGAATAGGCACCCCCTGAAAGCTAAGGGGGAGGGGTCTGGCCCGGCATAGGCTTGTCAAAACGTCAAATGAATCGCATCATCCCAAGTCCGATCCCCAATCAGGATGGCGTTATGGGAGTGGTCCGAGCTGTTCTTTGCGGCTGCGTTTCGGCAGCACTGGTTGGGTGCGGGGGAGCCGGTACCACCCCGAACGGCCAAAACGGTCCCACCCAATATCCGCAACAGCCTCCGGCGGGAAACCCGGTGGATGCTGCTACGGTGAACGTAGCAAACAACGCCTTCAGCCCCACCTCGGTCTTGCTGGCCTCCGGCGGAACGGTTACTTGGACTTGGGTTGGTTCCGGGCACAGTGTCACCTCGGACGGCACCCCGAGTTTCAGTCCCAACGCCCCGGTGAGCAACTCGCCGCACACGCTTGGGCCCGTGGTCTTCGCAACGGTCGGAAGCTACCAGTACTACTGCACCCAACACGGCGCGGCTGGGGGATACGGCGGAAACATGGTGGGCACGATCTTCGTACAGTAGCCTCAAAAAGGCGCGGGGCGCTCCGACCCTGAAAGCGCCCCGCCCGGTTCCGCTGGCGGACCGACCTACCGCCGCTTCTTCCCCTTCTTGGCCACCTTTTTCTTCGGCGCCTTCCTGGCCGGGCGCTTTGCCGCCTTCTTCTTGGCGGCTTTCCGAGCTGGCTTCCTGGCCGGCTTCTTCTTCGCCGGCTTCTTCTTTGCCGGCTTCTTCTTGGCGGCTTTCTTCACTGCCTTCTTTGCAGCCTTCTTTTTCGGTTTCTTGGGCGCGGCTTTTTTCTTCGCGGCCGGCTTGGGCGAAGCCGTTGGCTTCGGCGGAGCCGGCGGCCTCGGCGGTGGGGGGGGCGGGGGCGGGGGCGGGGGCGGCGGCGGTGGCGGTGGCGGCGGAGCCGGTGTTGACGACGGCATCGGATCCATCCACCCGGACCCGGACCAACCCATTTCGGTTTCCTGGAACGCGGCCATACTGGCTCCTCCGGCTGCTCGGTTGCGGCATTCCCCGCCGCAGAGGGGGAAGACGCGGAAGCGCCTTCGCAGTTGGGCTGATATATCTTGCACAACTTCCCTCCATCTGCAAGCCGGAGCCATACCCGATGCGGGCGCTGGTCCTGACGCACCACGGCGGAATCTCGGGTTTGAGGGTTCAAGATGTGCCTGCCCCAACCGTTTCCGCCCCCGACGATGTCCTCATCCGGGTCCGGAGCGCAGCCATCAATCACCTGGATCTCTTCCTCTCCGAAGGGATCAAGGGGATCACGGTTCCCTTTCCCCATATCGTCGGCACTGATGGCGCAGGGGTGGTCGAGGCAGTGGGCTCCGCGGTCACCGGATTCCTTCCCGGCCAGCGGGTCACCCTCAACCCCGGGATCTCCTGCGGGAGGTGCGCGGTCTGTTCGCGGGGGGAGGAGCCGCTTTGTCGGACCTTCGGCATCGTGGGAGAGCACCTCCCCGGAACGGCAGCAGAATTTGTTGTTGTTCCAGAACGAAACGTTGCTCTCATCCCCGACCGAATGCCATGGGACATTGCGGCCGCGCTGCCACTCTCAACCCTCACCGCGTGGCGGATGCTGGTGACCCGAGCGGCGGTAAGACTTGGAGAGACGGTCCTGATCTGGGGCATCGGCGGAGGAGTTTCGCTCGCCGCGCTTCGAATCGCCAAACATCTCGGCGCCCGCGCGATCGTCACCAGCTCCTCGCATGAGAAGCTTCAGCGTGCCGGGGAACTCGGTGCGGATGTCACGTTTAATCACGCCGAACGCTCGCCCGCTGAGATCGCCCGGGAAATCCGCAACCTCACCGGAACCGGTGTGGACGTCGTGGTCGATTCGGTGGGGGAGAAGACCTGGGACGCTTCGCTCAAGTCGCTCCGCCCCGGAGGCAGACTGGTAACCTGCGGTGCGACCAGCGGGCCGCTGGTATCACTCGACATCCGTCGGCTCTTCTGGTTTCAGTGGACCCTGCTCGGCTCGACGATGGGATCGCGCGCCGAGTTCGCCCAGGTCATGACACTGGCGGGTCAGGGAATGCTCTGGCCGGTCGTCGATTCGGTGGTCCCGCTGGTGCAGGGCGCTGACGCCTTTGGGCGCATGGCCCGGGGCGAACAATTTGGCAAACTTGTCATCGAGGTTTCGGCGTGAACCAACTCTGGCAGCGGGTGATGGTCGGCGGCGAGCAGCTCCTCCTGGTGCTCCCCTCCTTTCTGGGCGCGGCGGCGATTCTGGTCGCGGGTTATCTGCTGGCCGGCCTGGTCGAACGCGGCGCGGATGCCCTCCTCAAGCGGCTCAACTTCAACAAGATGGCCGAGGCGGGCGGGATTACCGAGGCGGTTGGCCGAACCGGCACCCGGCTCGACCCGATTCACGCCGTCGGCAATTTGCTGTTCTGGCTGATGATGCTGGTCGTCATTCTGCTCGCAAGCGCGGCCCTCGGTCTCAGCAGCATCAACCAGATGTTCGGGACGATGC
>JANNSC010000107.1:0-26931 GCA_031402135.1 Gemmatimonadales bacterium
TGTTCCTGGTGGATCCGCCATCGGGTGACCGGGTGCTCCACGCCAGCATCGGCTGGCCCGATGCCCCCCCGGGGTGGCGGGTCCACGCCGGCCAAGGGCTGAGCGAACGCCCGCTCCACGACGGCAAGCTGCATTACACGCCGGATGTAACCCGCGAGGCCGGCTACCTCCCCAGCCTCAACAGCGGGTCCGAAGTCGACGTACCGCTGCAGATGGGCGACAAGGTGTTTGGAGTCCTGGTGGTGGAGAGCAACGAACCCGACGCCTTCACCGAAAACGATTTCGAAATTCTCACCGCCGCCGCCACCCAGGCCAGCATTGCCATCGGCCGGGCCCGCTCGCTGGCCGCCGAGCGCCGACGCGCCGATGAACAGCAGGCGCTCCTCGACACCATGGCCGACCTTTCCGGCGAACTGGAACTCAACAAGCTGCTCCAGGCGGTGCTCCGCCGCGCCACAACCCTGCTCGGCGTGACCGGTGGTGAGCTGGCCATCTGGGATGACGCTGCCCAGGAATTGGTGATTGCCGCCAGCGTCCACGTCGGGGTGGACTCCACCGGCGTGCGGATGAAGCTGGGCGAAGGCGCCATGGGTCACGTGGCGGTGACCCGGGAACCGATCTGCATCGACGAATATCACCAATGGCTGGAGCGGTCCACCGCCTATGCCGATGTCCGGGTCCACTCGGTTATGGCGGCTCCGCTCCAAATTGGCCATCGCCTGGTGGGGGCGTTCGCCTGCGTGCACGATGACCCCGCCCGCAAATTCGGCCCCGAAGATGTCCGGCTGATGAACCTGTTCACCCCCCAGGCAGCGGTGGCCATCGAAAATGCCCGCCTCTACACCGCAGCCCAGCGGCAGAAGCAGTATTTCGAAGACCTGGTTCTCAACAACCCGGTGGCCATTGTTACCCTCGATACCGTGCACAATATCGTCTCCTGCAACCCCGCCTTCGAAAAGCTCTATGGCTATAACCAGACCGAGGTAATCGGGCGAAACCTCGACGAACTGATCTCCACCGAGACCACCCGATCCGAGGCCATTGCCATCACCCAACACGTGCTCCAGGAAGGCTCGTTCCGGAGCGTCGGACGGCGGCGCCGGAAGGACGCCACCCTGGTTGACGTCGAAGTGCTGGGAGTGCCGGTGTTGGTCGAGGGCAAGCTGGTAGGCCTGATGGGCCTCTATCACGACATTTCCGAGCTCACCCTTGCCCGGCAGGCGGCGGAGGAGGCCAACAGCGCCAAGAGTCAGTTCCTCGCCAACATGAGCCACGAACTCCGGACCCCACTCAACGCCATCATCGGCTACAGCGAAATGCTCGAAGAGGAGGTGGCCGACATCGGCCACCACGAACTGGCGCCCGATCTCCAGAAGATCCGCACCGCCGGCCGCCACCTGCTCGCCCTGATCAACGATATTCTCGATCTTTCCAAGATCGAGGCCGGCAAGACTGAGCTCTACCTCGAGGATTTCGACGTCGCAGCCATGGTGAACGATGTGGCGGCCACGATCCGGCCGCTGCTCACCAAGAACGGCAACCAGCTGGTGATCCGGCTGGACCAGCCCGGTACCATGCACGGCGACCTCACCAAGGTTCGCCAGATGCTGCTCAACTTGCTGTCCAATGCCTGCAAGTTTACCGAGCACGGCACCATCAATCTGGCGGTCGAACGCCTCGGGACACCGGGTCGAACGGCCGAACTCTTCTTTCGCATTTCCGACTCCGGTATCGGCATGACGCCGGAGCAGATGGCCAAGCTCTTCGAGGCATTTTCCCAGGCGGAGTCGTCCACCAGCAAGAAATACGGCGGCACCGGGCTGGGCCTTGCCATAACCCGGCGCTTTGCTCAAATGATGGGGGGGGATGTGACCGTGGCCAGCGAGCCCGGCCGGGGATCCACCTTTACCATCCGGCTTCCAGCCGAAACGCCGGCCCCGGAGGACGCCCTCCCGCTGCCCGAGTCAATCGGACCCGCCGGGACGGTGCTGGTGATCGACGACAACGCCGACGCGCGCGAACTGCTGCATCGCTTTCTTGCCGGTGAGGGGTACCGGGTCATTGAAGCGGCAAGTGGCGAGGCGGGACTCGCCCTCGCCCGCCATGAAACGCCCGACGCCATCACCCTCGACGTGCTGATGCCCGGCATGGACGGTTGGGCGGTACTCGCCGCGCTCAAGGCAGATTCCGCGCTCGCGACGATTCCCGTCATCATGCTCACCATGCTGGATGACCGCAATCTCGGTTTTGCCCTTGGGGCCTCGGAATACGTCACCAAACCGTTCGACCGGGAACAACTCCGCGCCCTGCTGTCCCGCTACCGGCGAGCCGGTGCCTCCGACGTCCTGGTTATCGAGGACGATCCACCCACCCGGGAGCTGCTCCGTCGCCTTCTCGAGGCCGATGGTTGGTCGGTGGTCGAGGCGGAAAACGGCCGCGCCGGGCTCGAAGCCCTTGGTCGCGGCACCCCCGGCCTCATCCTGCTGGATTTGATGATGCCGGTCATGGACGGTTGCCAGTTTGCCACCGAGCTCCGGAAACACGACACCTGGCGCGAGATTCCGGTCATTGTTCTCACCGCGAAGGACCTCACACCCGAGGACCGGCGCGCCTTGAACGGCGATGTTCAGGGAGTGCTGCAGAAGGGCGCCTTCACCCGGGAAGAGCTCCTCCGCGAGATTCGTCACCTGATGGGTAAGCCGGCCGTCGAGCCACAGCACACGAGGTAGTCCATGCCAAAAATCCTGTTGGTGGAAGACAACGAGATGAACCGCGACATGCTGTCCCGGCGTCTGGTGCGCAAGGGATACGAGGTGGCTCTCGCGATGGACGGGCTGGAGGGGGTCGCCATGGCAACCGCGGGGGGGTATGACCTGATCCTGATGGACATGAGCCTTCCCGAAATCGATGGCTGGGAGGCCACCCGCCGGGTCCGCACCGCCGAGTCGGGCACCCGGGTCCCGATCATCGCACTCACCGCGCACGCCATGTCCGGCGATCGGGAGAAAGCGATGGCCGCCGGCTGCGACGATTACGACACCAAACCGGTGGAGCTCGACCGCCTGCTCGGCAAGATCGAGGCGTTGCTCGGGAAGCAGGCATGAGCGGGCTCACCACACCGGAAGCGGTGGCCGAGCTCCGCCACGAGCTGCGCACTCCGCTCAACTTGATTATCGGCTACTGCGAAATGCTCCTGGAGGACGCCACCGATGCCGGTTCGCGGGCCGCCCTCGAGGAGACCCTCGCAGCCGGTCGGGATGTGCTCGACCGCATCAACGCCGCGGTGCCACCATCCCGCGGGGAAATCAGCGAAGCCGATTTCGCCGCTCTGCGGAATGCCCTGCGCGAGCCCCAGGAACGCATTTTCTCCGCAACGTCTTCGCTGCTGGCCCAGGCCGGCGCCGCCATCGATCCCCAGGTCGAGCGCGACATTCGGCGGGTCCGGAGTGCCGCGGAGCGCCTGCTCACCGTCGAACTTCCCCAGGGTGGCGGGGCCACTCACGTTGCCATCACCGTCGAATATCCGACTCACGACCCCGCCGCCGCCGGCCCGGCGGTTCAGTCGGCCCACGTGCTGGTGGTGGACGACCAGGAGGACAATCGCGCCGTACTGGAGCGTCGGCTGCGCCGCCAGGGCCACACGGTGGAGTGTGCCCCCGGCGGGCGAACCGCCCTCGACATGCTCGATCGGCAGCGATTCGACGTGGTGCTGCTCGATGTGCTCATGCCCGACCTCGACGGGCTCGCTGTCCTGGAACGCATCAAGGCCAACCCGGCAACTCGCGACATCCCGGTCATCATGATTTCGGCGCTCGATGATGTGGCCAGCGTGGTCCGCTGCATCGAGCGGGGTGCCGAGGATCATCTCCCCAAGCCCTTTGATCCGGTGCTGCTTCGCGCCCGGATCAGCGCCTCCCTCGAGAAGAAGCGGCTTCGGGATATCGAGCTCGAGTATCTCCGGGAAGTCGGTCGGGTGATTCAGGCGGCCACTGCCGTCGAGGCCGGCACCTACGAGGGCGGTGCCCTCGCCCAGGTGGCCCAGCGCGACGACGAGCTTGGCCGCCTTGCCCGGGTCTTCGATGCGATGGCCAACAAGGTGAAAGATCGGGAAACCCGGCTCCGCGATCAGGTCAACGCCCTCCGTCGCGAAATCAAAGAGGCCAAGGGAGCAACCCGGGAGGCCACCCCGCGTGAAGCCTCCCACCTGCCAACCGGGGAGCTGTTTGCTGGTCGGTTCGAAATTTTGGAGGAGATCGGCAGCGGCGGCATGGGCATGGTCTACCGGGCCCTCGATCGCGAGCTCGGCGGACAGGTGGCAATCAAGACACTCCGCCCCGAATTGGTGCAGGATGCCAGCTTGGTGGAACGATTCAAGACCGAAATCCGTCTGGCCCGGCAGATCTCCGACAAGCACGTCGTCCGGACTCACGACTTCGGCGAGAAGGACGGGGTCTACTTCCTCACCATGGAGTACGTCGAGGGTATTACCGTCCGCGAGCTGCTCGACACCCGCGGCAAGCTGGGTGTGGCACCAACCTTGGCAATTGCCAGCCAATTGGCCCACTCACTGGTCGTCGCCCACGAGCAGGGAGTGATCCACCGGGACATCAAGCCGCAAAACCTCCTGCTCGACGCCTCCGGTGTTCTCAAGGTGATGGACTTTGGGGTCGCCCGACTGGCCGATCAGTCGAGCCAGCTGACCGAGGTGGGACTGCTGGTGGGCACCCCGGCGTACATGGCGCCGGAGCAGATGCTGGGCGAATCATTCGACGAACGCATCGACCTCTATGCGATGGGCGTGGTCCTGTTCGAGTGCCTCACCGGACGGCTGCCGTTCATCGCGTCCTCGCCGGTGGCACTCATCGCCAAGCTCATGATGGAAAAACCACCGGCGCCGATGGAGCTCAATGCTGAGGTGCCTTCAGCAGTGTCTGCCCTCGTGCTGCGACTGCTTGCCAAGGAACCGGGTCAGCGCCCTGCCAGCGCGGCCGAACTGGTCCGGCTGCTCTCCGACCTTGGCTAAGCTGGTGATTCGGGCGGGTTAACGAACCGTGGTCCTGAAGGCCGCGGTTTCGACGACTCCGCGCCGCCGGATTTGTACCCAGATCCGGTAGTCACCCGGCGTGGGAAAGGCATAGGGAAAACCGATTCGGCCCTCCATCACCTGTGGATGACTGCCATGCGAGTCGGGCATCGCTCGTTCGGTAAGCCGCCGACCCAGTGTGCCCCGAATCGTGTCGGAGGGGAGCCGCTCCTGGAGCGAGCGGACCGCCGCCGCAGAGACCGTCCCCATCGGATGAAGATGGATGAACACCTTGCCGTCTCCGCTCACCACCACCGCATGACCACTCATGCCGAGGTACGGTTCGACCCCACCAACGCTGCTGTCGGCTTCCCGGACCACGAATTGCAGCTCGGCATCTTCCCCCGCCGTGAAGCTGGGCGGGCGCCCCTCCCACACCAGCCGCGCACCACCGGTGAGCCGGCCGGCGGTGTCCGAAACGATACCAGCGAACCACGAATCGTCACGGTCGGCGCCCGAGGTGGACTCCGGCGCAGGTAGTTCGGTGCCTGCCACCAGGGTCCGGGCAAATCCGCTTTCGTGCGTGATGTCGGCAAAGACCTGATAGCGACCCGCTGGGAGCGGCGGGAGCGGCGCTTCGAAAATGGACGAGTCGCTGGAAACTGGATGCAAGTGGCCAAACCCGCCCGTTTCGTCCTCCCCGACCAGGAAGAGGTGCATCAGCTTGCCGTGATCGGGGATGAGCGGCGTAGGCCGCTCATTCCAGTCCCGCCCCCGCCAGGCCGAATCCGCAATGGTGAACCGAAGGAGGGGGCCGCCGTCCTGGCGGACCACCTCGGCTGTGGCGGCCCACCGCCGGTCGAGGCTGCGCCGATAGTCTTGATCCACCGCGTTCCACCACGTCTTGCCACCCACCAGGAGCAACGCCATAACCACCGTCCCTGCAGCCATCGAGATTCTTCCCCGGATCCGAAGCCGGCGATCAGGCTCGGCATTTGGCACCAGGACGCTCTCCCGGACCGCTGCCCCGATGATGGTCACTGCCCCCAGAAAAAGGATCAATCCAAACCCTGCCAGCGCCCAGCCGAGGCGCGGGTCCAGTGGCGTGATACGAGTGGCCACCGCCGACACCGGTACGATGGCGGTGCCCTCGCCCTGCCCCCCGACAACGTGGACCCGGACGCTGTAGGAGCCCGACACCATGATCCAGAGTGGGACCGTCCAGCTGTCGGGCTGGCCTGTCACCTGGCGCGCCGTGTCCGGAGGAGGAACGCCACGATCACCGGCGTTGAAGTACGCCGGACTCGCCATGACCACCCGAACGCCCTGGCCGGTGACCTTCACGGTCACATTGGCAAGCCCGGGAATGACCCCGGGAGAGCGCACCACGATGCGGACCGGGTACGGCCCCGCTGTTCCCACGAACCAGGTGTCGGGCGAGCCGACATGCGCCGAGGTCGTGAGGATGAGCAGCGCCGCGCCGCCGACCAGGCCGGCCCGCCGCATCACCGGCGCACCCGCCGCATCCAGCCTCCCAATGTGAGTCCCAGCCGGCTCGACACCATGGCGAGCAGTGCGGCAAACGCCAGCGACTTGACCGCCAGCCACGGCGTGGACCCGGTCGAAACTCCCGAGAGGTTACCCCAGAATTCGTAGCGGTACGCACCGGGGCTCGAGGAATAATCCCACTGGCCTCCTAGAAAAACGGGATTCCGCGCGGCGGGGGAAATGAGGAATGCCGACACCGGCCAGCTCACCGCGAGCAATGCCAGCACAAATCCGAGGCCCAGGGCACCGGCAAGGCGCCAGTCACGGCCATCCCCCACTCGCCGGTGCAGCAGATCGAATAGTGCCGCCGGCACCACCAGCAAAATCGGAAATGGTGCGACCACCAGATGGGTCAACGGATTTTCGATCGGGGCGAGCTTCGGCGTCGCGGGAATGGTCTGCAGCACCCAACCAAGAATCAGACTCGACAGCATGAAGAGCGCAGCGGAGGCAGTGGCGGGCCAGCGCAGCCGGCCGGCCCGGGCGGCCAGCGCCAGCAGGATCGGAAAGGTTCCAGCACAAATGAGGTAGAACTCCCGCCCCCGCCACCGATTGGGCGCAGCGGTGTATTCAAACGTCGCAGTCACCAGCATCAGCAAGAGAAACGCCGACGCCAGTCCGAACATCATGGAAAAATCGCGTCGATTACTATCCCCGGCGCGATTCTGCTCGGCCAGCGTCATCAGCATTGCCCCCGCCACAATGCCCATCATCCCGAGCAGGAGGAGAATGTGGGGTGGGCTGATGATTTGTACGTCGAGCCCGTACGCGCTGTGCCACCAGTCGTCAAATGGGGCCGAGGTGAGCATCGCGAGGCTGCCCCAGACCGACACCCAAGCACCAAGCGGCCCGTGAAACCCCCAGAACCGAACCATGCTTCCCCGGTCGGGCGAGCCCTTCGCGAAGGTGGCTCGAAGAATGAGCCAGCCGCAGCTGACCCCAACAATGATGGCTGCGACGTACTCCACGACGTGGGGAGGGGTCCAGAACGTGTCACGGCCGATACTGCGATGCCACGAAATATCCCAGATGAGGCCGATAACTATCAGGCCGGCGGCAAGCAAAACAGCGTAACAGGTCCTGACAATGGCGGGCATCACCGCAAACTAGGGCGCTCTTTCGGGGGCCGCAACTTGGGCGTAGCTTCGGGATGTGGCGTCTTTCATCTCCCCTGCCCTCGCACCCACGTTTCGCGCCCTTGCGGCCGCGTTCGTACCGGAAACCGCACACGCAACCGACGAGCAGTGGCTGGTCCTCGAGGAGACGGTTGCTCGCGCGCTCGCCGCGCGCCCCGTGGCACTTCAAAAACAGATCGCGCTCTTTGTCCGGGTCCTCGACCTGTCGGCGCGAATGCGCTACGGCCGCGGCCTGACAACCCTCGACCCCACCCGCCGTACCGCCCTGCTGGAGTGGTTCGCCCGTTCGCCATTGCTCCGCTTCCGTCGCGGCATCTGGGGTCTTCGGACCCTGGTGATGATGGGGTGGTATACCCAGCTCGGCGTCATCGCCGCCCTCGGCTATCGTGCCGACGCCCGCGGCTGGGAGGTAGCGCGATGAAGCCCGAGCGTTGCGATGTGGCGATTGTCGGCTCCGGCGCCGGTGGGGGCACCGTGGCCCAGGCGTTGGCGCCTCTGGTGGCCCAGGGCAAGAGGGTCCTGGTGTTCGAACAGGGTCCCCGGTTTCTCGACGCCGACTTCACCGGGCAGGAACTCGACATGGCCGGCGCGCTCTACGCCGAGGCAGGCGGATTCCTCACCGCCGACGGCAGCATGACGCTGGCCTTCGGGCACGGCTATGGTGGGTCGACCATCGTGTATACCGGGACTTCGCTGATTGCGCCAAAGCGAGTGATCCAGAGTTGGAACGTACCTGGGCTCGATCACGCCGACATCGAACGCCGCTCCCGCAGGTACATGGCCGAGAACGGGGTACGGTTGTTGCCGCCCAACTTGATAAACGACAACAATCGGCTCTTCGTCGAGGGTGCCGCCCGCGCCGGCTTTCACGCCGAGCAATTTCCCCTGAACCTCCGGGGCTGCAAAGGCTCCAGCCTCTGCAACCTTGGCTGCCCCAATCAAGCCAAACAGGGTACCAACCGGGTCCAGCTTCCCAGCGCCGAGCGCCAGGGCGTGGAGGTCATAACCCGCGCGCGGGTACTTCGCGTTGCCGAACGGCGCCTGCATCTGGTGGTTTCACCCCGGCCCGCCGGCGGCAAGGGGACCGACCCGGAATGGGCCCCCGGTGAATATCAGGTGGAAGCCGATACCGTGATATTGGCCGGCGGCGCCCTCGGCACCACGCCGCTCCTGCTCCGCAGTGAGCTCAGCGGACTCTCCCACAGGCTGGGAGCCGGATTCACCTGTCACCCCGCCCACATTCTGGTCGGGGAGCACCCCCGGCCCATCAGCAACGACGTCGGCCATCCCAAGAGTTTTTTCGTGGACCGCGCCGCCGAGGATGGGTACGTGCTGGAAACCTGCATGTACTTTCCTTTCATCACCGCCAAAAACATGACCGGCTTCGGCGAGCCCCACAGCGCCTTCTTGCGGGCCTTTCCCCGCCTCCAGATGATCCTGGTCCTCGCCTGTGACAAGGCGATTCCGGACAACCGGATCACCGTGGACCGGAACGGCAACCCGGTGGTGCACTATCGCTTCACCGACGCCGTGATCGAGTCGATGGTCCGGGCGACCCGTGCCTCGGCGCGGATATTTTTCGGCGCCGGGGCCCTGCGAGTCCATGCCCCGTCGGCCGACCCGCCACGCCTCGAATCGACCGATGCGCCCAACCTCGATCAGCGCATTCACGCCCGCCATTTCCGCACCGGCACGATCTCGATTTCCGCGGCACATCTCATGGGCGGCTGTGCCATGGGCCGGAACGCTACCGATTCGGTGACCGATGCCTGGGGCCGAGTCCATGGGCGACCCTGGCTCCGGGTGGCCGATGCGAGCCTCTTCCCCGACTCGCTGGAGATCAACCCCTATCTTTCGATCATGGCGCTGGCCGACCGGGTGGCAGAGGGCGTCCTGGGAGATCTTCCGCAATGAAGCTGACCGGCGGCGAGATTGTCGTGAGGGCGCTGGAGGCCGAGGGCATTCGGTACACCTTTGGCATTCCCGGCACTCACAACATCGAACTCTATGATGCCATGGGCAGCTCGACGCTGGTCCGGCCGGTGCTGATTACCGATGAGCAGAGCGCCGGGTTCATGGCCGATGGCCTCTGGCGTGCCACCGGGCAGCTGGGGTGCGTCAACATCGTTCCGGGTGCCGGATTGACCCATGCGCTTTCCGGCATCGCCGAGGCGTACATGGACGGCGTCCCGATGCTGGTGCTGGGCTGCGGCATTCGCCGGGACGTAAACCGCGCTTACCAGCTCCACGACATCGATCAGCTGGCGATTGCAGCGCCCATCACCAAGGCGCGATTCCGGCCTGCCAGCGGCGCCGAACTCTATCCGATCGTGCGTGAAGCGTGCGCACTGGCCCGGAGCGGCACTCCCGGCCCGGTAATGGTTGAGGTTTCGGTCGATTTGTATCTCACCCGGCATGACGTTGATCCGGAACAGTGGGGTGCCCCCCCGGCGTCGGCCCCCCCCGCGCCGACTCCGGAGCAGGTTCGCCGAGCCATCGAATTGCTCACCGCCCCCGGGGCCAAGCCACTCCTCTACGTCGGCCTCGGCGCCCAGGGCGCGGTGGTGGAGCTGGTGGCTCTTGCCGAACGACTGGACGCACCCGTCGCCACCACCATCCAGGGCAAGGGGGTGTTCCCTGAATCCCATCCGCTCTTCTTGTGGAATGGATTCGGAACGGCGGCGCCCGCGTTTGTGCGAGACAGCGCCGCGGACTGCACCGTGACCCTGGCCATCGGGTGCCGGTTCAGCGAGGTCGGGACCGGCAGCTACGGGCTCAGCATCCCCGGACCGATGATCCACGTGGACATCAACGGCGAGGTACTCAACCGGAATTACCCGGCTGAACTGGCCATCGTCTCCGACGCGCGGGAGTTTCTCTCGGCCCTCCTCGCGAACCTCGATCGGACCGGGAGCCTTCCGCTGGGCCAACCGACCAATTCGGCGCTTCGTCAGCGCATCGCCTCCGGCCATGCCGAGGTCCGCGCGGGCTGGCTGGAACGGAAAAGCAAAGCCCGGGTGACGCCTTATCTCCTCCTCGAAGCGATTCAGCGGATTTTCGGCCCTGACACCGTCTTTACCACCGACAGCGGCAACGGGACATTTCTCGCAATGGAATGCCTTCGGCTCCAGCGGCCCGGTCGGTTCCTTGCCCCGGTAGACTACTCCTGCATGGGATACTCGGTGCCCGCGGCCATTGGCGCGGGAATCGGGCGCGCGGGCAGCCCAGTGGTCGCGCTGGCCGGAGACGGCGCCTTTCTCATGACCGGCCTCGAGTTGCTCACCGCAGCGAGCCAGGGCGTGCCGGTGGCGGTATTTGTGTTGCGGGATCGAGAACTGGCTCAAATCGCCCAATTCCAGTCCACCGCCTTCAATCGTCGCATGGCCAGCATACTCCCGGATTTTCACGTGGGGAGCATTGCCGAAGCGGTGGGGGTCGAGTGGCTGGCGCTCGATAGCGACGCGGAGCTGGAAGGGATCGTGGCTGCTGCGTATGCCACCGCGCGGGCAGGCCGCCCGGTGTTGGTGGACACGGCAATCGACTATTCCGAGAAAACCTATTTCACCAGAGGGGTTGTCAAGACTACCCTGCTGCGGCTCTCCTGGCCGGATCGGATCCGATTCGTCGTCCGGGCCCTTTCCCGCAGACTCTCCGGCTGAACAAAGCGGGCTGTTGTCGCAGCCGGATGCCACAACAATTCCGGCACCGGTCGTTCATCATCCCCGAAAAATTCCCACCGCTTCGGTCAGCTTTACCCCGGAGCTCGCCAGTTGTTGGGCCGAGGCGGTGATCTCCTCGGTGGAGGCATTGAGTTCCTGGGTGGAGGCGGCAATCTGCTCCGCCGCCGCGGCAAGATCCTCGGTGCCGGTGGAAATTTCCCTGGTTCGTCCCACGATTCCGTCGATCAGTCCCCGGACTTCCTCAGATGCGCGCGAAACATTCTGGGTCCATTCGTGCGCTGTGCCCGCCTCGGTGGACACCACCCGGAGCCCTGCTACGGCCTCCCGGGCCGCATCCCGCGCCGAGATTCCCATCTGGCCCAGCCCGAGCAGCCGCTCCCTGGCGGTGGTCACCCGTCCCGCAATGGCGCGCACGGTGTCACTGGTGGCGGCGGCGGCCAGGGCCGCTTGCCCCGACAGCTTGCGCACCTCATCGGCCACGGTGCCGAATCCGTGGCCCTCCGTCCCGGCCCGTGCTGCCTCGATCGAGGCATTCAGAGCCAGTATCCGGGTCTGCTTGGCCACCGTCCGGGCTTGATCGACGAACTTTTCCAGCTCTCCCGATGCCTCGGCAAGCGCATCCGCTTCCGCGGTGGCGAGGGCCACCTCCTCCGCCATCCGGTCGAGCGATTCGACGCTGATCATCAGCCGATCGGTGTGCTCGCGGGCCAGACGGGCCAACTCAGTGTTCCGATCGACCGCCTGGACTGCCCCGCTGGCCACCGCTTCGGCGATTGCCAGAATCCTCGCCGCGTCATCGGCGACCGCCCGCACCAGCCCCGCCTGGCCGATCGCCCGCTCGGTCAGATCGGCGGTCGTGCCCGCGACTTCTTCGGTAGACGACACCATCTGCTCGGTGGCCGAGGAAATCTCCTCAGCCAGGGCAGCCGAATCGGTGGCGGCGGTCTGGATGGCGCCGACCAGTCGGTTGAGCTCTCGAATCATTCGGTTGATGCCATCGGTAACCGCGCCGCCTCCGATCTGATCGATCTCCGCCTTGCTGACGGCCAGGTCGCCAGCGGCCACCCGGAGGGTGATGGAGGTCACCGCGCCGAGGGGAAGGATCACTGCCCGCTCCAGCCAGGAGAGTGCCACCCAGAGGATGAGGAGGCAAAGCAGGGCAAAGGCACCCAGCTTGTAGGGAAGCGGCCAGGCGATATCGCCAGTGAGGAAGATCCACACCACACCGGTCAGGGCGATCGTCCCGATCGCCCCGCCAGTTTGAACGGCCCGGCTAAGCGGGTTCCGGAAGAGGGCCATGGAGGAATGGATATTAAGTTACCTCCATGACCGAACACCATCCCGAAGACGGCTACCGCCCCGATCTGGTCGAAGCCAAGTGGCAAGCCCGCTGGGCCGAGCGGCACACCAACGAGCCCGACCTCGACCGACCCGGACGGCCCTTTTACAACCTCATGATGTTCCCCTATCCCTCTGCAGAGGGATTGCATGTCGGCAATTTCTTCGCCTTCACCGGCGCGGATGTCTATGGCCGGTTCAAGCGGCTCCAGGGATTCCAGGTATTCGAGCCGATGGGGTACGACGCCTTCGGGATCCATAGCGAAAATTTCGCCATCAAAATCGGTAGCCATCCCGCCGATTTGATTCCCCGAAACATCGCCAATTTCCGTCGCCAATTGGAGCGGCTGGGCGGGATGTTCGACTGGCGCCATGTGCTCTCCACCACCGATCCAGCCTACTACAAGTGGACCCAGTGGATTTTCCTGCAACTCTACCACGCCGGAAAAGCCTACAAGAAGAAGGCGGCGGTCAATTGGTGCCCCAACTGCAAGACGGTGCTGGCCAACGAACAGGTGATCAACGGCGCCTGCGAACGCTGCGGCACCCAGGTCGAGCAGCGCCGACTGGAGCAATGGTTTTTTCGGATCACCGAATACGCCGAGCGCCTGCTTGCCAATCTCGATGACGCCTCCAAGATGGACTGGTCGGCCAGCACCACCATCGCGCAGCGGAACTGGATCGGCCGAAGCAACGGCGCGGAAATTGATTTCCAGAGCGCCGCCGGCCCGATTCGAGTCTTCACCACCCGGCCCGACACCCTTTTCGGCGCCACCTTCATGGTACTGGCACCAGAGCATCCGCTGGTGGATGCGCTCACTGCACCAACCGAGCGCGGCAAAGTCGACGCCTATCGCAAGGCGGCGTCGGCCAAGGACCTGGTTGCCCGCAAGGTCGGTGAGAAGGAAAAGCACGGTGTAGCAACCGGCGGCGTGGCCACCAATCCGGCCACTGGTCTGCAGATTCCGGTCTGGATCGCCGATTACGTGCTCATGGACTACGGCACCGGCGCGATCATGGCGGTACCCGGCCACGATGAGCGGGATTTTTCCTTTGCCACTCGCTACCAGCTCCCCATTGTCAGGGTGCTGGCCGGGCCCGAACAGGACGAATACACTCCGCTGGCAGAGGCCGCCACCGAGACCAGCGGATTTCGGCTGGTGAATTCGGGGAGTTTTTCCGGAAAAGCCGCCACCGACGGGTTGACCGCAATCGTCGCGTGGCTGGAGCAGGAGAAGCACGGCAAGGGCGTGGTTCAATACCGGCTGCACGACTGGTGCATTTCCCGGCAGCGTTACTGGGGCCCTCCCATTCCGATCATCTACTGCGACAGCTGCGGGCCGGTGGGCGTGCCGGAGCAGGATCTTCCGGTGATCCTCCCGCGGATCGAGGACTTCCGCCCCGATGACTCCGGCATCTCACCGCTGGCCCGCCACCGGGAATGGTACCAAGTCCCCTGCCCCACCTGTGCCAAGCCGGCCCATCGAGAAACCGACGTCTCCGACACCTTTCTCGACTCGGCGTGGTATTACCTGCGTTACCTCTCCACCGAATTTGCCGATCGGCCCTTCGACGCCATCCGAGCAAAACACTGGCTGCCGGTGGCGAGCTACATCGGCGGCAACGAACACGCCGTCCTGCACCTGCTGTACAGCCGATTCCTTGCCATGGTGCTCCACGACCAGGGACGACTCCACTTTGAGGAACCGTTCCGGAAATTCCGGGCCCACGGCACCATCGTCAAGGACGGCGCCAAGATGTCAAAGTCTCGGGGAAACGTCGTGATCCCCGATCAGTACATCAACAAGTGGGGCGCTGACACCTTCCGGATGTACTTGATGTTCCTGGGCCCCTACGAAGAAGGCGGTGATTTCCGCGACGAAGGCCTGGCGGGCCCGCGCCGCTTCCTCGACAAGATCTGGGATCTGGTAGGACAGTGCGCGGCGCCCACCCTGACCGGCAACGAGCTGCATCAGAGCATCGTGGTCAAATGGCACCAGACCAAGAAGCGGGTGACCGAGGGGTTGGAAATTCTTTCCTACAACACCGCAATTGCGGCGATGATGGAATTACTCAACGCGCTCCGGGCATCCAACTGTGTGGACCGCGCGATCGTGAAGGATCTCGTCATCATGCTGGCACCCTTTGCCCCGCACTTCTCCGAAGAGTGCTGGGAGCGACTCGGCGGCGCCTCGACGGTGTTCGATGCGACCTGGCCGGACTGGGATGATGGCCTCACCGTCGAGCAGGTCGTCGAAATTCCAATTCAGGTGAACGGCAAGACCCGCTCCAGGGTCCAGGTCCCCCGGGGGGCGTCGGAAAAGGTGGTCGTTGCGGCAGCCCGGCAGGACCCGTCGGTGACCAAGTACACCGACGGGAAGGCGCTGATCAAGGTGGTCTACGTGAAGGACCGACTGCTCAATCTCGTGGTTGGACCGTAAAGGTTGCCAGCATCCCTGCCAACTGGTGGGGCGCCACATGGCAGTGAAACAGCCAGGTACCGGGATTGTCCGGTACCATCTCCGCTGTCACCATTTCCATTGTGGTCAGGCTCAGCACGTCGGTCCGCATATGATTGGCCACCACCGTCTGGCCATGCCAGTGCGGCGCATGCATTTCGAAGTTCGAGTTCGCAAAGACGTACCAGCGAACCCGATCCCCCACCTTCATGGTGAGTCCCTTGAGGTGCCCGAGGGAAAACCCGTTCATCGATTCCCGCAGATTGGTGATGTAGTGGATGTCGGAAAAGGGCACCACGCGGGGAACCTTGGCCGGTTCCTTGGCGTAGGTCACGATGTTGTGCTCAAAGTACCAGCTCACATTTTCGTCTGACTCGAGAAACGCCACCACAAATTCGCGATCGACATCGGTGGGTGATCCGTCGGCGCGCGCCTTACCCGCAGCCGTGATGATCATCGGCCCGATGAGTCCGGCGTTGACGTCCTGCTCTTCGTGAGTGTGGGAGTGGTACATCCAGACCACCGAGCTCACCTCCCCGTGAGCCGGACCGGCCCGCTCCGGCACCGGCCAGACGTAGAGGTGGGTCTCCCCCGGGGGCACCCCGTCATCCTGCTTGTTGGCGCCCTCGGTCCCGTCGGCGTACGGTGCCCCCTCCGAATCCTTGTTGTAGAACACCCCGTGCGGATGCATGCTGTAGGAACGATCGGCGTTGTTTCGGAATACCACACGGATGGTATCCCCGACTACCCCGCGGATCATCGGCCCCATCATCCCCAAGTGCTCCCACTCCGACGCCCGGGGCTTGAGGGTGCTGAAGGTCGAGTCGGTGTATTCCCGGTACAGTGCCTTCCGGTACACCCGGCCAATTGCCTCCGACTGCGGCACGAAAAACAGGCTGTCGAACCCGGCGAACGGCTGCCCGGTGATCTGATTCGTTCCACTCGGCGCAAAATCCCAATCGACGATTTCCGCCGCCACGTAGTACACTCGGGTGCTGCCCCGGGAACCAGTGGCGGCGCAACCCACCAGCAGCAGGGCTGGGAACAGCCTCACGAGGCTTCGCATAGCAATCTCCCGCAAACGGGTTGAGGAAGCCGCCAATCTATCACCGCTCCGCCGGTTATGTTATACGCCAAGGAGACCCTCGATGGACCCTCGCCTCGCCACACTTCAGGACCTCGAGCGCCTGGTGCCGCTCTTTGACGGCTACCGGCAGTTCTACCAGCAGCCCTCCGACCCCGGGCTGGCCGACCGGTTTCTCCGGGAGCGCCTCACCGCGGGAGACTCGGTGATTTTTGTCGCAGAGGGGCCGTCCGGTTTCCTCGGATTCGTGCAACTCTATCCCAGCTTCTGGTCGGTCGCGGCGTGCCGCTCCTGGATCCTGAACGATCTCTACGTGGTACCGGGACAGCGCGGCGCCGGAGTTGGCCGCGCCCTGATGGAGTGTGCCAGAGCCCATGCCGAGGTCACCGGTGCCGGCGGGCTCGACCTCTCTACCCAGAAGAGCAACCGGAACGCCCAGCGGCTCTATGAAGCCGCCGGCTGGCGGCGCGACGACGAGTTCCATCACTACGAATTGTCTATTGCCACGCGCCAACCCGGTCCCGGAGCTGCATGAGCGAAGTTGCCGCGAGTCCCCGCTTCAAGAAGATTGCCCAGCTGGCCGGTCCTGCGCTCTTTGCCATGGTCCTCCTCCTGGGTCCGGCCGAGCTCACCCCCGGGGGCCGGCGGACCCTCGCCGTGGCGGCATGGATGGTCACCTGGTGGATCACCGAGTGCGTCCCCATCCTGGCCACCTCGATCCTCCCCCTCGCCCTCTTTCCATTACTCGGTATCGCGAATTCGCGCGACACCGCCGCCCCCTACGCCAACGACCTCGTCTTTCTGTTCATGGCGGGGTTCCTGCTTGCTGCGGCACTGGAGCACTGGGAGAGCCATGCGCGTATGGCCTACCGCATGGTGCTGTCCATCGGCCTCTCCGGCCGCCGGGTGGTCCTCGGCGTGATGCTGGCGACCGGATTCATTTCGATGTGGATTTCCAACACCGCCACCGCGGCAATGATGTACCCGATTGCCATGGCAATCGGGGCGCTGTTTGCCCAGGACAAGGCCGGCAACAACACCCGGACCGCCCTGATGCTGGGTGTGGCCTACGCCGCCTCGATCGGCGGAATGGCGACCGTAATCGGCACGCCACCCAACCTCGTCGTTGCTGGAGCAATCCGGGAACTGACCGGTACCAGTATCAGCTTCGTCCAATTCATGGCCCTGGGCCTCCCCATCACCCTGATTCTGCTCCCGCTCTGCTGGATCATCCTGGTATTCGTCTCCTTCCCCACCCGCGCTCAAATCGGCGGCGATGCCGGCAGCATGCTCCGGAGCCGCCTGGCCGGGCTGGGCCCGGTGCGGGGGGGCGAGGCGCGGGTACTGACCATTTTCTTCCTGACCGCGGTGGCATGGTTTCTCCGGGAGCGGAAGGAGTTCGGCAGCTTCACCATTCCCGGCCTGGTGGACATCTTCCCGAGAATCTCCGACGCCTCAATCGGAGTGACCGCCGCAGTACTGCTCTTTGTGGTGAACGGAGTGGCCCGCGACGGGTCCCGCCGGCCCCTGCTGACGTGGATCGAGGCCCGGCGGATTCCCTGGGACGTACTGATCTTCTTCGGCGGAGGATTGACCCTCGCCCAGGCCATCGAGGCGCACGGTATCACCACCTGGATGGGCGGCGCCCTCGACCAACTCAAGACCCTCTCGCCTGTGGTGATCTTCCTCGGATTGGCTACAACCGTCGTCATCCTGAGCGAGCTGGCTTCCAACCTGGCCGTGGCGGCAATGATGATGCCGATCGCGGCCGCGCTGGGCACCTCGGTCGGGCAGCCTCAGGTCGTCATGATGATGGTGGCCGGATTCGCCGCTTCGATCGGATTTGCGCTCCCGGTCGCAACGCCCCCCAATGCCATTGTGTTCGGCTCGGGACAGATCACCGTGCGGCAGATGGCCAAGGCGGGGCTGTTGCTTGATGCGGTCTCGATCGCGGTGATCGTGGCGGTGATCTGGTTCCTGGCGCCCCGCGTCCTCGGATAGGAGAGCAGGATGCATCCCTTCGGGTTGGCAATCCTGCTCCTGCCGGCAACTACGGCCTGAGCCACAACCGGTGGGTGGTTCCCCGCTCCACCGCGGCACGGCTGTACAGCAACGGGAAGTACTTCCCCTCACTCCACAGCGGCAGCAGGTTCGCATAGTACTCGCTGCCCGGCTGCCCCGATTGCCCTGGCGCACTGGTCGCCGTCGAATTGTCGAGATCGGCCAAATCCACCACGATCCGGTACGACGCCCCGCTGGTCTGCCGGAAATCGGCACCGCTGGTGGCGTTCACCGTCATCCCGTTTCCCCCTCGCGACACCGATGGAAGATCGAACGCCGCCGCCAGCGGATGCCGGAAGCCGGCCAGGTGCACCGTTCCCCAGATCCACCCCTTGGGATCGGCACCGGCCAGCCGAGTCAGGCTCATCACCGCATCGCCAAGCGCATCGCGCGCCAGGGAATCCCGCGATGCCTGAGGTGCCGGCCCCAGCGTCGAATCCGGCCTCGCGGCAAGCTCCAGCACCCTTCCGGCTCCGAGCGAGAAACCCTGCGGCACTGGCGACCCGGCCAGAAGCCGGGTCAGCAGTCTTCGGCCCATCGCCTGGAGCCAGGCTTCGAACACCAGGGGGGCGCTCTGGTTCCGTCCCATCCGGTAGTCCCAGCCGCCAAGCGCCCTTAGTGCAGCCCGCTCCCCGCCCCCGAGTCGCGCCGGGTTGCCTGCTGCCGCCAGCAGAATGGGAACCAGTCGCCGCGCCGGCAGGGAAAGTTCATCGTGCTGCAGTCGTTCGAAATCGGCACGGGAGAATCCGCTGGAATCCCGCAACACTTCGGCAATCCGGTCGGCCCGGAACGGATCGGCCCAGGTGTAGTTGATGGGGTGAACATAACCCGGCGGCAGGATATTGTTGTTCGCGGTGGCAATGAACCCGGAGGCCGGATTGTAGGATTGCGGCAATTCCTTGAAGGGAAGAAATCCGTTCCACTCGAATTTTCCATTGCCCGGCACCGGCAGCATGCCACTCCAGCTCCGGATCGGCATCAGCCCCGCTGCCACCCAGCCGATATTTCCGGCGGTGTCCGCATAGACCAGGTTTTCGGTCGGGAGCTTCCACCGCTGGGCCGCTCCGAGGAATTCGTTCCAGTTCCGGACCCGATTGAGCGAGAGCTGCGCCAGGTAGCCCGCGGTGCCCGGTTCGCTCCCCACGAATCGGAGCGCAAAGGCCCTCCCCCTCCTGCTGTCTTCTCCGACAATCGGCCCATGTCTGGTGAATTCCAGGCGTACTACTCGCGGCACCTCCCCCTTCACCCGGATGGTGTCCTGCACCACCCGGAGCGGTATCCAGCGCCCGTCCCCGAAGCTGCAGCGGGGTGCGCTGCCGGCCCGGGCCGCGGCCCCGCGCCGAGACCCGGGGCACACCGCCACTCGTTCGACGTACACATCCTGTTGGTCCATTCCAACGATGGTAAACCCAAACCCCACGGTGCCGTTGTGGCCCCCGGCCACTCCCGGCAGCCCCGGCTCGCCGGCGCCGATTACGTTCAATCCGGGGCCCACCAAGTGGGTGAGGTATCGCAGCGAAGGCAGGGTGACCGCGCGATGCGGGTCGTTGGCCAGGAGAGGCTTGCCGGTGGACGTCTTGGCCCCACTCACCACCCAATTATTGGAGCCCTCCATTCGGGGCAGAACCAGCCCGCTGCCCAGCACCGCCAGACCAGTCGATGCCGCAGTGATCCCGCGGAAGTCGAGGCCCGGCGTCGGGTCAAGCGGCCGCCTCGGATCGTTCGGTGCCAGGAACTCCAGCCGGCTTTGTCCCAGCGTTACCAGTTGCCCGGCCCGGCGGATCTCCTCCGATGCGTTCTCGGTCATCGAGAGCGCCCCGAGTCGCTGCAAGGGCACCGTTTCGGCCCATGGTTCGGGAAGAAAGCCCAGCAGGGTGAACTCGATGGGCGGACGCTCCCGCACCTCCGCAATCCGCGCGTTGACCCCCGCCACGAAAGCCCGGATGATCTCTCGCGCATCGGGAGCGTAGCTCTTCCACTCCGCTTCCATGTCGCCCCGGTAGGACAGCAGCCGGGCCACCCGGTCCCGCGCCACGTAGGCGGGCCCCAAAACCTCGGCCAATCGCCCCTCCCCGGTTCGGCGCCATATCTCCATCTGATAGAGCCGGTCCTGGGCCGCGACATACCCTTGCGCGAAGAAGAGGTCGTGAGTGGTCCGGGCATAGATATGAGGAATGCCCCACTGGTCCCGCCTCACCTCCACCGCACTGTCCAGCCCCGCCACCCGGACCTCGCCATCCAGGCGGGGCAGCCGGGTACGGGCAGAATCGAGCAGCGCCTGCTGGGCATCCGCGGCAACGGGACACAGGGCGTGTGCAAGAAACAGCAGACCGGGGAGAGTGGAAAATCTCGTCATGTCGCTCCGGGTGTAGACGGGGGGTGCCCAGGAAGGCTAATCTCCGTAACAGGCAGCCCGCCACCGGGAGGCAGCAAATGCGTCGCTCCGCGTCGTACCTTGTGATCGGCATCGGTGTCCTTGCTCTTGGGTGCAAGGGAACCCTCATCGATTCTGACGATCCCGGCACCCAACAGCCGCCCCCATCCGCTGCCCCCGCGTTGGCGCTTCGGATTGGCGGCAATGGGGTCGACAATCTCACCGACGTTCTCTCCGATGGATCTGGCAACGTCTATGTGGCTGGTAGCTTCAGCGGCTCGGTGGACTTCGATCCGAGCATTGCGATCAATGCGCTGGTGAGTTTCGGGTCGTCCGACGCCTTCGTGGCCAAGTACTCCGCGACCGGCAGCCTTCTCTGGGTGTCCCGAATCGGCGGAACCGGGACCGAAACCGCTACTGCACTGGCCCTGGACCCCACAGGAAACCTCATGGTCGGCGGAGGATTCGACGGGGCTACCGACTTCGATCCCGGTCCGAGCGCCCAGTTTCTGGTGAGCCAGGGTGGGGAGGATGGCTATGTCGCCCGCCTATCATCGGGCGGAGCTTTGCTCTGGGCGCGGCGCTTCGGTGGCTTTTCCGCCGACCATGTGGAGGACCTCAGCACCGACGCGAACGGAAATGTCTATGCTGTCGGATCCTTTGCCGACGAGGCCAACCTGCTTCCCGCCGCCGGACCAATCGTGGTGAGCCTCGGAGGGTTCGACGGCTTTCTCCTTTCGTTCGATCCGGCTGGCGCGGTCCGTTGGGCTGTGCCGATCGGGGGCAGCGACAACGACGCGGCCGGGGCCGTCACCGTCACCAGCGATGGGGCCATCGCCGTCGCGGGGAGTTTCCGGGGAACGGCGGACTTTGCGCCGGGGGCTGCGGTCGCTGCGCTGACCTCCGTGGGAGGGTCCGATGCGTTCGTTGCCAGCTACACCTCCGCAGGAGGGCTGCGATGGACCAAGGCGCTCTCCGGCACCGCAGATCAGGACGTTCCGTCCGGCGGAATTTCCGGTGGTACCTCGGGCAGTGTGGCGGTGTCGGGTACGTTTGCTGGCACCGTAGATCTCAACCCGGCGGCGGCAACATCGTTCCGAACCAGCCTCGGAAACACCGACTGGTTCGTGGTCCGGCTGGATTCCAACGGGGCGTTCGAGTGGGCCTTTGCGGTGGGCGGCAACGGGGCTGAGCGGGCGCCCCGCCCCGCCTTCGCTGCCGATGGTACCCTGTTGCTGGTGGGGAGCTTCACCGGGCCGATCGATTTCGACCCCGGTTCGGCAACTCATGTTCTCGTCAGCCTCGCGACCGCGGGCAGCGACGCCTTTGCGGCGCGTTACGCCCCCGGCGGCGGCCTCCTCAGCATCGTCCGGTTCGGCGAGGCAACCACCGCCGCCGAGCGTACCACGACGGCCACCGCACTCAGCGAGGACGCCTCCGGCAACTTGCTCGTTGCGGGCCAATTTTTCGGGACCCCGGATTTCGATCCCGGTGCCCCCGCTTTCCGGCTGCTCAGTTTGGGCGAAGCCGACGGCTTCGTGGTCAAGCTCACCGCCGCGGGGGCACTGCTCATCACCCCCTGACCCGCGGCGGTCATTGCCTGATGCGAAACACTATCGACTGGGTGGTGCGTTGCCGCACCGCCACGCCTCGCACCCGAGCTGGTCGAAAGCGCGAGCCCAGGACGGTCTCGGCTGCCGGAGCCTCGAATCCGCTGTGGCTGCTCTCCACGATCCAGAGACTTCCCGCCTCCAGGTGCCCCGTAGTATCGATGACAAATTCCACCAATACCCTTCCTTCGATCCGGGCCTGCTGAAGTATCAGTGGGTACCGGGGTGACGGCTGGCTGATCACCCGGGCAGGATCGTCTACTTCCGCCTCAGTGAATCCGCCCATTGGCTGGAGAAGGGTCGCAGCGTCCGGCCCTGGCACACCACCAGCCATCACCCGACGGAGGAGCATCGGATCAATTGCCGGGCCGATCGACACCGGCGGAATCGAGCTGGGCACCTCGACCGGCGCCGGGTGGAGTACCGTTACCGGCGCCGCAACAACTGGATTACCGCTGGTTGCCGTTACACGGAGCAGCCTCGGCGAAGGTGGGGCGGCAAGGTACACAACGGTTTGCGCCTCGGGGCGGGTTATGGCATCCGGCGCCTGCGCTGTGACCCGGATGGCGCCCGTGATCACCAGCAGATGAATCGCTGCCGCCGCGATGCCCCGTCCCGGATCCGCCGATTGGGGCACGCTGGAACTGAGCAAGACGGTGAACATCGGATCCTCCCATTGGGGGCTCTTCCCAATAGAGGCAGCCGACCTTGCCGGCGTCTGGAGGGCGGATGACAACTCCATGACAGCCGGGTGAGGAGTTGGTGCCGGGCCCCCGCTCCCTGCAGAATCCACCCGGCTGCGGCATAGAGGCTAACTTCCAAGCAGCATTCTCAATTGGAGGTCCCCGTGCTCTTGACTCTGCTTGCCGCCCTATCCGTCGCTGTGGCCAATGAGCCCCTGGTCGTTACCACCGCGTGGCTTGCCGACCATCTCCACGACAACGGGCTGGTCATCTTCCACATCGGCGACCGCGCCAGCCGCGAGGCCTACGATGCCGGCCACATCCCCGGCGCCCAGTTTCTCGCCCCGCTCTCGGAGTTTTCCACTCCGCGCGTCGAGGGAACATTGAACCTGGAACTACTCAGCGTGGCGGTCCTCGATTCCGTGCTCGAGACCAAGGGGATATCGAACGACTCCCGAATCGTGCTCTACAGTGCGCGACAATACTTCACCCCCACTACCCGGGCGCTCTTCACCCTCGAGTACATGGGGCTGGCCGGCAGGGTCTCGATCCTGGACGGCGGCCTCGAGGCGTGGCAGGCAGAAGGACGATCGGTCACCACCGACGCGCCAGCGGTTGTAGCGGGAAGGTTTACCCCACGTCCGCACCCCGAACTTGTGGCGGATGCTGATTTTGTGAAGGCCCATCTGGAGGACAAGAGCGTCCGCATCGTCGACGCCCGCGACACCTCTTTTTACAACGGCAGGGAAACCCGTCAGGGTCGCAATGGACACATCCCCAGCGCTGTCAGCATCCCCTTCACCACAATGGTGGATTCGGCCGGGAAGTTCCGGTCTCCGGCTCATCTCAAATCCCAGTTCGCACAGGCAGGGGTCAGTCATGGCCAGGCAGTGGTCACCTACTGTCACATCGGGCAGCAGGCCACCCTGGTGTGGTTCGCGGCCCGCCTTTTGGGACATAGCGCCCGCCTCTACGACGGCTCCTTCCAGGATTGGGCAGCTCGGCCCGAGCTGCCGGTGGTCAACCCTGCCGCCCCGAAACCCGATTGAGGCCCTCATGCCCCGTTTCTCTCTCTGCTTGCTGGCGGCCGGCGTTGCCCTGGTCCCGATCACTCGCCTCGACGCCCAGGTCCGCCGTCTCGGTGAACTGAACACCGTGCAACTCGAGGCGCTCGATCGCGCCCGAACTGTGGTAATTCTCCCCGGCGGAATGCTCGAAGAGCATGGTCCGTATCTCCCCAGCCATACCGATGGCATCCTGAGCGCCCGGCTCACCGACGAACTGGCCGAAGCAGTCGTCAAGGCCAAACCAGGTTGGACCGCCTTGGTCTTTCCCCAAATTCCTCTGGGGAGCAGCGGCTCAAACGAAATCGGAGGTCGCTACACCTTTTCCGGAACCTACGCGGTGCGACCGACCACCCTTCGCAGCATCTTCATGGATCTTGCGGATGAGCTCGGCGAGCAGGGCTTTCGTTGGATCGCAGTGGTGCATGTGCACGGGGCGCCGCTGCACATCCGGGCGCTCGATCAGGCGGGCGACTACTTCCGGGATACCTGGCGGGGCACCATGGTCAATCTGTGGGGCTTGGTGCCGGTGCTGGCCGGGTGGGGGAATGTTCTACAAGGCCTGACCGCGGCGGAAAAGCAGGAAGAAGGCGTATCCCTCCACGCCGGAATGGACGAAACCAGCCTGATGCTCTACCTGCGCCCGGACTTGGTGGCCGCTGGCTATCGAGCGGCCCCGGTGGTGGTCGGCCACTCCTTGCAGGAGAGCTTTGCGGTTGCCGGCCGGAGCGGATGGCCCGGCTACTTCGGCTCGCCCCGACTCGCCAGCGCAGAACTCGGTGAACGGATCTGGCATTCGTTCAGCGCTGCGGCAGCCCGGGTCTTGCTGGAGGTGCTCGATGGCGCCGATCTCACCAAGTACCAGCGCTACGCAGACCTGCTCGCCGGAATCCCGCTCTACCGGGGGTGGATCGACTCGACCGCCCGGCACGACGCATCCCGCGATTCGACCCACCGGCGGTGGCTCGGGCGCCGTCCGTCACCCTGACCCAAGGAGGCCGGTGGGGGCGGCATAGAATCCTTTCTCCGTGAATCAGTGCCGGGCGCTGAATCGGTCGAGGAATTCCCGCTCACCGGAGGTAAGGCTGCCGATCCCCGCGGCGCTGATCTTGTCGAGGACCCGGTCCAGTTCTTCCCGATTGATTTCGTGCAGTTGGTCTCGCTTGATCTTTTTCCACCGATCCAGCGCCCCCGACGAGGTTTCCAGGCGCGGCGCCGCCGGGCGCATCTGCCGCTTGAACCGCTCCGCACCAGCGTTTCGGGCCAACAGCTTGAGGAAGAGGAAGCCCCCCAGGAAGCCCCCAAGGTGGGCAAAGTGCGCAATGCCACCGCCACCGCCCCGCGCGCCGTACAGTGACATTGCCGTCATGATGAGGACCATGTAGCGGGCTTCGATCGGAATGATGCCCCAGATCATCATCTGTTCTCGGGGCCAGAACCAGGCGTACGCCAGCAGCACACCAAACACCGCGCCGGAGGCGCCGATGATCGCCGCGTGAGGCGTGAAGGCCAGCGACAAGAGCGCCCCCATGATGCCGCTGGAAAAGTACAGCCCCAGAAACGCCCGGCCGCCCAGCCGATCCTCCACTCGGGGCCCGAAGAAAAACAGCGACAGCATGTTGAAGAAGAGGTGCCCCATCCCCCCGTGTAGAAACATGTAGGTCACGAAGGTCCAGGGGCGCAGCAGCCCCTCTGCCGGCACCAGGACGAAAGGGTCCATCACCTCCGGTGCCGAGAGCGTGAGAAGGAAAACCGCGACGTTGGCCAGCATGAGCCGGAGAATCCATGGCGTCATGCCACGCCATCCTGGGTGCGGCGTTCACTGGGGTAGGAAATAATGTGTTCCCACTCGGAGGCATCGGAGCGAGCCACCACCGCCACAACCGGCTCGGTGTCGCTCAGATTGTACACCTCGTGGGGCACGCCCGGTTCGATGAAGATGAAATCCCCCGCCTGATTGTCGAGACTCTTGCTGAGTCCCTCTCCATATATATGCCGCACCCGCCCCTCCAAAATGTACAGCATCACCTCAAACTCGACGTGAATATGGGCATAGGCCACCGCGCCGGGGGGAATCGTCGCCACATTCATGGAAAGCTGCTTGGCCCCGGTGTTGCCGGCCGCAAGCCCTCCCTTGTAGCGGATCCCGTTCCAGCTCCGGAAAATCCCGCTCCCCCGAAGCGTGCTGATGCCGCCCAGCCGTTCGGTTACCGCCGGCGATTCGTTCATTGTGGGTTGACCCGGAGATCGATGACGCCCTCGGTGAGCAGCTGCCAGTACCCGACAAATTCCGGGTGAGAAGTCAGCTGCAGAAACGCCGGTATGGTCTGCATGACCTGCGCGCTCAAATGCCCCGGCAGCGGCAGCGGCGCGTTGCCGCCGTCGTTGCGCCATCCCCGTCCGAAAGAACTCCGGATGATCACGCTGGATGGGCCGGTGGGCAGGGCCCGCACGTTGTCGACGAATCGCGGAAAGCTGCCCTGCCGAAAGAGGTACATCTCGACATTCGAGGCGTACAGCGCCGAGACGGTGAGTCCAATCTCTCGCAGATAAACCGCAATGGCCTTCATCGCCACTTGGCCCGAAAGATCGCCGACCACCGGCACAATCTTGTTCTGCCGCTCCAAGTCCCGCACCGTCCGCCACCGTTCCTCCGAGGTCAGGTACCCCGAAGGGCGGCCCAGGAGATCGGTGGCCAGGTAGAGATCCCGCTGGCTGGGATAACCCGGCCGGGATGGTCGGCCCAGGCTGGTGTAGCGGAGCGCGAGCCCTGCCGTGGCAAATTCCTGGTGGAACCGTGCCAGGGTGGAGCGGTCCAGGTCGGCAACCGGCACTCCGAATGTCGTCACCCGGTCCATCAGCATGACGTGG
>JANNSC010000108.1:0-1634 GCA_031402135.1 Gemmatimonadales bacterium
CCGGGACGTCGAGGGGATGGTGCGGGATCTGGTGGATGCCGCCGTCAACCTGGTCCGCACCGAGCGGGAAGACGAGATCTATCCCCAGGCGGAGGAGCGGGCTGACGAGCGGGTGCTGGATCTGTTGCTGCCGTCACCGCCGCCCTCGACCAACCCCGAGGAGCGCGCCGCCGAGGAGGAAAGCCGGGGCCGCTCCCGCGCCAAGCTCAAGGCGATGCTGCTGGAAGGGACCCTCGACGAGCGCGAGGTGGAAGTCGAGGTTGCCCCGCAAGGCTACCCACCGGTGGAGATGATGCAACCGCCCCAGGGGATGGAGGGCACCGACTTCAACTTCACCGAATGGCTGCAGCAGATGCTGCCCAAGGGAAAGAAGCGGCGCACCGTCAAGGTGGCCGAGGCTCGGCGGATTCTGCTGGACGAAGAGCTCAAGCGGATGGTGGACGCCGACGACGTGGTCAATGAAGCGCTGGACCGCACCGAGAACCACGGCATCGTGTTCATCGATGAAATCGACAAGATCGCGGGGGAGCGGAACCCGACCGGACCGGACATTTCACGCGAGGGCGTGCAGCGTGACCTCCTGCCGATCGTGGAAGGATCCACAGTCCAGACCCGCTACGGATATGTTCGCACCGACCATGTGCTGTTCATAGCGGCGGGGGCGTTTCACGTCTCCAAGCCGTCGGACCTGATCCCCGAGCTGCAAGGCCGCTTTCCCATCCGGGTGGAATTGACGCCGCTGACCGAGGCCGATTTCGTTCGCATCATGACCGAGCCGGAGAATGCCCTCACCAAACAGTATGCGGCCCTGGTCGGTGCCGAAGGGGCCACCCTGGAATTCACCACCGATGCAGTCCTCGAAATCGCCAGGGTGGCGTGTTTGGCCAACGACCGGATGGAAAACATCGGGGCCCGCCGGCTCCATACGGTGATGAGCGCCCTGATGGATGAGATTCTCTTCGAATTGCCCGGCTGGCCGGAGAAGACGATCGTGTTCGATGCCGGCAAGGTGCGGGAAAAGCTGATGAAGGTGATTGGGGATGATGACTTGCGGAAGTACATCCTGTAGTGCTCGGCTGACGGCTAGGGGCTGCGCCGGGTCTTGATCGTCAGGAGAAACGCCGACACCGCCACCGCAATCCCGATGAGGACCAGCCGTAACCACGAGCTGTCCACACCAAAGATCACCGTCGCCCCGATTCCCAGGACCACGAACCCGATTGCCATGGTCTTGGCCCGCAGCGTCATGGCCCGATGGTGCCGCCAATCGGCGATGACCGGGCCGAAGACCCGATTGTTGAGCAGCCGGTTGTAGAAGGTGCCCGACGCCCTGGAGTAACACGCCGCCGCCCCCAGCAGGAAGACTGTCGTCGGCATGACGGGCAGGAAGACCCCGACCACGCCGAGCCCCACGCAGAGATGCCCCAGCAACAACAGCCCGGCCCTGGCTCCTTTCGAGGGCGCCAGCGCCACCTCGTTGGAATAGTCGGTGGCGGGATTGCCGTCGCCGCTCACCGGCTGCCCGCCCTGGGTGCAACCGGAAGTCCCCGCTCCCGCCACGCCGCCCAGCCGCCCACCAGCGCCCGTGCCCCCATCCACCCCGCCTTTCTGAGTTCTCGCGTCACCCGGACGCT
>JANNSC010000109.1:0-7294 GCA_031402135.1 Gemmatimonadales bacterium
TCCCGCGCCATGGAAAAGAAAATTCGCGGCTGCCCCAGCTGGAACACCAACAGAACGCTGCCCATGGCAATCACCGCGCCCAGCGCCACGATGAACCGGGAGGCATTGATCAGCCGAGGCGGCCCGTTGGCGTGCGCCAGCGCAGTAATCATTGGTTCCGCCGTACCGAGCGTCTTCCATGGGGCAATGCCGGTCATCACCAGGGAGAGGGCAATGTAGAGCACCGTACAGATCACCAGGCTCATGATGATGCCGAACGGCATGTCCTTGGCGGGGTTCTTGGCCTCCTCGGCAGCGGTGGACACCGCATCAAACCCGATGTAGCTGAAGAAAATGATCGCCGCCGCCGCGCTGATCCCGGCAAACCCGTTGGGCGCAAAGCCGCCCTGTACCGGATCATTCCAGTTCCCCGGACGGATCAGGAAAATGCCCACCGCAATGAAGAACAGGATGATCCCGATCTTGAGGATGACCATCGCATTGTTGGTGTTGGCCGACTCCTTGATCCCGATGACCAGCACCACCGTGATGACCGCCACCGCCAGAAACGCCGGCAGATTGGCGATGAATGGAATCCCGAACAGCACCGGAGCGGAGCTGAGCGCCGACGCGAGGTAGGTCGTCGTGGCGTCGGTCGCTCCCGATGCCATGGCGGCGGCGGCCATGCTCGCCGAGCGCGGGTCGGTGGCCAGCCACGCCGGAATTTCGATGCCGAAATGGCTCACCAACTCCCGGAAATAGCCCGACCAGCCGATTGCCACCCCGATATTGCCCACCGCGTATTCGATGATCAAATCCCACCCGATGATCCACGCCACGAACTCACCCAGGGAGGCGTAGGCGTAGGTGTATGCTGAGCCGGAAATCGGCACCATCGCGGCAAATTCGGCGTAGCAGAGCGCCGCGAAGCCGCACGCCACCGCGGTGAGCAGAAACGACAGGACGATTGCCGGACCGGCACCAGGACGCGACGGGTCGCCCACGATCGCGGTACCGGTGGTGGCAAAAATTCCCGCCCCGATCGTCGCCCCCACGCCCAGCGCGGTGAGGTGCCACTTCGTGAGCGTGCGCTTGAGGCCGCCCCGTTCGGCAATGTCGCGGTCGCAATCGGCAATGGACTTCCGTCGGAAGAGCTGACGCATCTCGCCGTCCCTCGAATCGGAGTGGACTTCAGAATGAAATGCTGATCGTCGTGACGCCGGGAACCGGATTGCCCGTTGGGGAACGCGCCGGCCGGAATCGGTAGGCGCGCATGGTGTCTTCGAGCTTCTTGGCGTAGCCCCGGTCGGCAATCTCCTCGGAGAATACCACCCGGTCGACTCGCCCATCCACCAGCACAAAGAAGGTAACGGCGACGGTGCGCCCTCGCATCGATTTGGGATAGTCGAAGGGTGGCAGGATCAGCTGCCGCGGTTCTGGCGGACGGCCGGCCACCCGGGCCGAATCGACCAGCACCGTTGGACCGGCAGCACCGCTCCCCGGCCCGGTGCCTGGTCCGGTCCCCGGTCCACTGCCGGTCCCGCTGCCGCCCCCGCTGCCACCACCGGCGCCCCCGGTGACGGCTGCGTCGGTCGGCTTGGCCACCGTGTCGGTGGCGGGCGCTGGCACCGGCGGAATGATCCGCTCCGGCACCACCACCGGAACCTCCGAGGGGGAAGGCACCTTGGCGCGAGGAATGACCGCCTTCGCAGCATCGGGAAGCGAAATCATCGTCACCTGCCGGGCGCCCCCACCGCCACCGGCTGGGTTGGACGGGTCGCCCAGCAACGCCGGCGGCTGCCACCAGAGACCATCGCGAGTGGCCTCCATCAACAGCAGAATCAGCACCAGGTGAATCACCAACGAGAGCCATCCCGAGGCGGGACTTTGCCGAGCCTTCGGCAGTCCTAGCCGCGGGGGAGGCAGGGGGGGGAGCGGAGAGATCACGATGCTAGTGTAACGCCGGAACCCGCCGAAAACGACACGCGGGGACCCCAGGGCCCCCGCGTTCCCGACAGGTGAAGCGGGGCCGGACTCAGCCGGTCTTCGGCGTGAAGCCGATGACCACGATGCCAGCGCCGCGAGCCACGTCCATTGCCTCTATGACGTCCTGATAGATCCGATTCGGCGCCGGCTTCATGAAAAGAAGCTTGGCCGGCCGGTTGTCGAATATCGCGTGAATCTGCGTGGCCAGTTGGTCTTTGGGCACCGGCTGGCCGTTGATGCTGTAATTCCCATCGGGCAGGATCTCCAGCACAATCTGGGTCGAGGGCCCGCTGGTCGGATTGGTGACCGGGGGCGGCACCTGCACATCAATGGCCATGCGGGTCAGCGGCTGCGAAATCATGAAAATGATCAGCAGCACCAACATGATGTCGATCATCGGAATGACGTTGGGCTCGGCGCTAATACTACCGGCCGGTCCTCCTCCTCCTCCTGCCATGGTGCCGCTCCTTTACTGTTCGAAAAGTCCCTTGCCGCTGGGCTTCACGTCGGTAATTGCAGCCATCACCCGGACGCCCGAGCGTCGCGCCGCTTCCACCGCATCCTGAATCTTGGCGTAGGGCAAGTCCTTGTCGGCCCGGAAGTACATGATCTTGTCCTCGGGGCGGGCATCGTAAATGCTCCGGAGTCGGTCCTCCAGCGTCTCCATCGGAACGCTGACTCCGTTGAGGAAGTACCCTCCGGCGGCGTCGATACCCAGCACGACCTCGCCATCCCCCTCCGGGCGCTTCTCCAGATTATTGCCCTGCGGCATGGCCGCCTTGAACCCGTTGGCAATCAGCGGTGTCACGATCATGAAAATGATCAGGAGCACCAGCATGATGTCGATCATCGGAATGACGTTGGGCTCCGATTTGATCGAGGTGGTGCCGGCCTGATTAACTGATGTGCCCACTGCCGCTCACCGCTTTCTGGGCCTGGAACTCCTTGGTGAAGATCGACCGGCCGAATTCGCTCCCGACGCTCTTGATGAGGTAGTCGATGAGCTCTTTCGAGGTGTAGGTCATCTCCACCGTCAGGTTCTCGACCTTGGTGGTGAAGTAGTTGTAGAACCACACTGCCGGAATCGCCACCAGCAAGCCCAGCGCCGTCGTGATAAGCGCTTCGGCGATACCGCCGGCGATGCCCGCCAGGCCGCCGGCATTGCCGCCCGAGGTCATGGCGTTGAACGCTGTCACAATCCCCATGGTAGTGCCGAGGAGTCCGACGAACGGCGCGGTCGAGCCGACCGTGGCCAGTACGCCGAGGCCCCGCTTGAACTCCGAAAGCACGATCAGCATCTGCCGCTCCACCGCCCGCTCCGCCGAATTGATGTCGGCGGCAGTGATGGTGGCCCGGTCCCGCAGCAGCGGCTTGACTTCCTGGAGCGCGCCACCGAGCACCCGGGCAACGTGACTGCCCTGGTTTTTTTCGGCGAGGGCAATGGCCTGGTCCAGCTGCTCTTCCTGAATCGACCGGGAGAACTGCGCCGCAAATTTCTTGGTGGCCCCGGCGCTCTTGTGAATCTGCCACATTTTGTTGAGCGCAATCGTCAACGAGAAGAACGACATGATCAGCAGCACGAACACGATCCCCCTGGCAAAGAGACCGGCGTGACCCCACAACGCGAGAATATCTACACCCATGAGACCGCTCCTTGAACGATGAGTAGCCCTACTGACCGATGTTGAACGAAATCTTCTGTTGCACCAGCTGCCGCACCGCACCGCCCTTGATCCGGGCCGGCTTGAACAGCGCCTTCATGATGGCTTCGCGCGCCGGTGCGTCGAATTGGGCATTGGTGCTCTTCATCACCCGCCACGACGATGATTCGGCGTGCCCCAGCGTGTCAACCACGTAGGTGACTTCCACAAATCCTGTCACCCCGGCCTGCTGCAGCACCGGCGGATACCGCGGCACCACCTTGGAAACCAGCTGGACTGGATCATCCACCTGCTCCTGCAGGAAGGTCTCACCGGTCACCGGCCCGGTTCCGCCCGCCACACCGGTGGCAATGCCACCCTCGACGCCCTTGCCGGTAAAATCGGCGGCGTTGAAACGTTCGTTCAGGTTGACCGGCGGGATGTCCTTGGGAATTTCCGTCGGTGGCATCACCGTCTGGAAGCCGAGCGGGGGAGGGTTGGCGCTCACAATGGCGTCGGGCGGCGGAGCCTCCGGCGGCGGCGGGGGCGGCGGTGCCGTCAGCATGAAGTTGGTGGTGTCCTGAAGAATGGCGGTGAGCTCTTCGGCAGCGCCGGCGGTCGCCTGAATTGCCGCATACCCCACCGTAACGTGGAGAATGAGCGACATTGCCTGCTGTTTGAAGCTCTTGACCTTCTTCGGATTGGATTCGATCAGATGCTCGAACATCGCGTTGCCTCCACGGGAGGAAACCCTTCCGGAAGTAATCAACCACTCTCAGGTGGCGCATCCCTGACCGCCACATGACAATTTGATGACAACTCGATTAACTGATGGTGTCGTGCACCGGATTCGGACGGGGCAACGTGACCGTGAACAGCGTACCCCGACCGGGACGACTCTGCACCGCGATGGCCCCACCATGCGCCTCGGCAATCCACTTGGTGATCGCCAGACCGAGGCCGGTTCCCGGGCTCTCCCCCACCCGTGACCGGGAGGGGTCCGCTCGCCAGAAGCGGTCGAATATATGCGGCAGATCGCCGGCCGCAATACCGATCCCGGAATCGCCTACCGTCAGGGTGATCTCGGTGCCCTGATCGCTGAGTCCCAGCGACACCTCCCCTCCCGGCGGCGTGTACTTGACGGCATTGGTGACCAGGTTGAGCACCATCTGCCGAATTCTGCTGCGATCGACCGGCACG
The DNA here is from genome assembly GCA_031402135.1 of Gemmatimonadales bacterium. Classification (GTDB taxonomy): domain Bacteria; phylum Gemmatimonadota; class Gemmatimonadetes; order Gemmatimonadales; family GWC2-71-9; genus JABFSM01. The sequence continues at coordinate 4,806 of JANNSC010000109.1, forward strand.
ATCACCGATTCGGCGGGGATGGCCGTCGTCACCGTCAACTCCGCCGATTCGGCAAGAATGCCGGCGGTTTCCGAGGCCTCCGCCACCAGCTCACGCAGGTCGCACTCCTCCACCGCCAGCGGCAGCCTCCCCTCGTCCGCGCGGGCCAGCGTCAGCAGGCTGTCCACCAGCTCGGCCATCCGATTGATGTGCATCAGGGACTCGTCCAGCGCCTGCAAGCTGTCGGCTGGCGTGTTGGGATTGCGGAGCACGCGCTCGACCCCGGCCCGCAGCACCATCAAGGGAGTCTTGAGTTCGTGGCTCGCCTCCGCGGTAAACCGGTGCAACGCGGAGAAACTGCGCTCCAGGCGTTCAAACATCCGGTTGGCCGCAACGCCCAGCCGGGTCACTTCGTCCCCGGCCTGTTCCACGGCCAGCCGGCGATGCAATCCCTGCCCGCCGGTGATCGCCTCCAGCTCTCGAACCATCGTCCCGAGCGGCCGAAGATTGCGCCCGGCCACCCAATACCCCACCAGGATCGAAGCAGCCAGGATCAGCGGGGCGATCACCAGCATGCTGGAGAGCAGCGCCTCCGCTTCGATCAGCGAAACCGAACTCGGTGCCGCCACCAGGATCGCAGCAACCTCGTCCCCCGCCGAGTCGACCGGCACCACCAGATAGCGCGCCGGTCCAACTGACGGGTCGAAGCTGTAGGTCCCCCAGAGCGGGGCATCCGGAATGGGCACCAGCGGGGCCCGCAGCCGCTCGAAGGAGGCGATGGGCAGGGCGGACGCCGAATCGGAGGCGTAGAGCACTCGGCCGGCGGTGTCTCCCAGCACCAGAAAATCCCGGAAGCTTTCGAAGTACGGCGCAATGGCCGGAGCCAGGGCGGGGGTGGAATCGAGTTGCTGAATTATTTGCCCCAGCACCCGGTGCGATTCGTTGAGGTAACGGGCCGAGAGGCTGGCTTCCAGCAGCATGCGCTCGCGCAACTGTTGGTCGAAGGTGCGGAGAATGCTCTGTTGCCGGGAGAAGAAAAGGATGCCACCAAAGGCGCCCATCGTGATGGTGAGGACCAGGGCATACGCCAGGGTGAGCCGCCACCGGATTGAGCGCACCTCAGGCCCGGATCACATACCCCACGCCGCGAACGGTGTGCAGGAGTTTGGCCTCGTGGCTGGCGTCCACCTTCTTGCGAAGCCGGTTGATCACCACGTCAACGATGTTCGTCCCCGGATCAAAGTGGTAATCCCAGGCGTACTCGGTGATCAGCGTGCGGGACATGACCCGGCCCGGATGGCGCATGAGGTACTCCAGCACCGCGTATTCCTTCGGAGTGAGCTCGATCAGTTTCCCGGCTCGGCGCACCTCCCTGCTGTGCACGTCGAGTTCCAGCTCGCCGGCGGTCAATTTTGGCGAGGTCAATTGCTTGGGACGGCGAGAGAGCGCCTCCACCCGGGCCAGGACTTCTTCGAACGCAAACGGCTTGGTGACGTAATCGTCGGCGCCGGCCCGGAGCGCCTCGACCTTGTGCCCCAAGGCATCCTGCGCGGTGAGCACCAGAATCGGGGTGGTAATGCCGCGGTCCCGGACGGTCCGCAGCACTTCGAGGCCCGGCATCCCCGGTAGCCGCAGGTCGAGGACCATCAAGTCGTACGACCCACCCGACACCAGCCGCAACGCCTCCAGCCCGTCATCCACCAGGTCGGCGTGATGCTGCGCCTCCTCCAGCCCGCGCCGGAGGTACTGGCCTACCACGCGGTCATCTTCCACCACCAGGATCTTCACGCGCTAACCCCCGATCGAGATGGGCAGGTACACCCGGAAGGTAGCGCCCAAACCCGGCTCCGAGTCCACTTCGATCCGGCCCATATTCTGTTCCACGATGCCATAGCAGATGGACAGACCCAGACCGGTACCCCGCCCCGGCGGCTTGGTGGTGTAAAACGGTTCGAAAATCTTGGGCAAGTCGACCGCGGCGATACCGTGCCCCGCGTCCTTGACCTCGATCATCACCTCATCGGTTCGGGAGGGGTGCGGTCCGGTGCGGACCGTCAGCACGCCGCCGCCATCCATCGCATCCACGCCATTGAGCATCAGTGCCATCAGCACCTGGATCATCTGATCCTCGTTGACGAGTGCCGGAGGCAGTCCATCGGCCAGCTGCCGTTGCACGCTGACCCGCTTGAAGCGCTGGTGGTGTTTGAGCAGAAAAAGTGTCTGCGTCACCAGGGCGTTCACCTCGGTCGGGCCCTTCGGGACCGCCTCCTTGGGACGGCTGAAATCGAGCAACCCATCTACAATATTGGTGCAGCGCTGCACTTCCTTGTCGATGATTTCCAGGTACTCCCGCACCGTGGTATCGGCCGAGTCGCCCAGCCGAGCTTCGATGGCCGCAACACAGGCGCCGATCGTCGCCAGCGGATTGTTGATTTCATGCATCACGCCCGCGGCCAGCTGTCCCACCGCGGCTAGCTTGTCGCTTTGGAGAATCCGGCCCTGGACCTCTC
>JANNSC010000110.1:0-2727 GCA_031402135.1 Gemmatimonadales bacterium
TGGTGCCCGACCGCCGCATCGAACGGGTGCTGTCCGGCAAGCCGTAGGGCCAGCGCCCGGCTCACCTCTTACCTCTTACCTCCCACCACCCACCTCTCTACCTTCCGGGACCAGCAACCGGTCATTCCTTATGCGGCGACAGTTCCCTCTTTATGCATTGATCGCACTCGCGGCAATCCCGCCGGTTGCCGCCCAGGTACTCGGCCCCGGCCAGATCCGTCCCCGCCCGGCCCAGGGCCGGGAGCCAGAATTCCCGCCGCCCAACATCCGGGAGTACCAGCCCCGTTCGACGCTCGTCGTCCCGGTGCACCTGGTACCCCGCGCCAAGTTTCCGGCGGTGGACTTCCACGGCCACCCGCCGGCGCTCACCTCGGTCGAGGCCATTGACCGGGTCGGAATGGCCATGGACTCGCTCAACCTCCGAGTGATGATCAACGCCAGCGGGAGTTCGGGAGAGCGCCTCGCCCAACAAATCGCCGCCGTCAAGGCCAGCAGGTACAAGGACCGGTTCGTGATGTTCACGACTCTGGCGCTTCGCGATGTGGGCCCCGGCTCCGGCGCCCGGATTGCCGCCCAGCTCGAGGCCGACGTGGAGGCCGGTGCAGCCGGCATCGGGGAAATCGGCAAGGGGTTTGGGCTCTCGGCCCGGAAGTCCGACGGCACCCGCCTCACACTCGACGATCCCGAGCTCGACGTGGTATGGGAAACCGCCGCCCGGCTCAAGATCCCGGTGTTCATCCACGTCGGCGATCCCGCCGAGTTCTTTCAGCCGATCGATTTTCAGAATGAGCGCTGGCTCGAGCTCTCCCTCTTTGCCGACCGCCGTTACACCGATCGGGCCCGGTTTCCCGCCTTCGAGGAGCTGATGGCGGAACGAAACCGACTCTTGGCCAAGCACCCCAAAACCATCTGGGTGCTCGCCCACCTCGGCTGGCACGCCCAGGACCTCGCCCGGCTCGGCAGGATGTTCGACGCCAATCCGAATCTCTACGGCGAAGTCGGGGCCATCCTCTACGATCTGGGCCGCCAGCCCCGCGCCGCGCGGGAATTCTTCATCAAGTACCAGGATCGGCTGCTTTTCGGGAAGGATTCCTTTCAGCCCGACGAGTACCCCTACTACTGGCGGGTCTTCGAAACCAACGACGAGTATTTTGATTATTACCGCGACTATCACGCCTTCTGGAAGTTGTACGGGATGGGGCTTCCTGATGTGGTGCTGAAGAAGCTGTACTACGCCAACGCGCAGAAAATCGTGCCCAGCATGCCGAAGTGGGAAGGAGTACCATAGGCGCCGTGGGCCTTTTTCTGACCCTCTTTCTCCCGCTGCAGGCCTCGATGGCCTTGCCGCCGAGTGTCCAGACATGCGCCCGCTGTCATCGGACCGTCGTGGAGAGCTACCGCCAAACCGCCCATTTCAACACCTCGATGAAGGCGAACGCGCGGTCGATCAAGGGGAGCTTTGCTCCAGGGCACGAACGGCTTCAGACCCGGGCTTCGGGCCTCTTTTTCCGGATGCACCTGGAGAACGGCGCGTACGTCCAGACCGCCGTCGATCAAAACCGGGGCACCACAATTACCAAGCGGTTCGATCTGGTGACCGGGTCGGGGCGCCGCGGGCAGACTTATCTCTATTGGGAGGATGGAGTGCTGTTCCAACTGCCGGTGTCCTGGGTCGCCGGCGCCAACCGCTGGATCAACTTGCCCGGATACGTTGACGGTATCGTGGACTTCGGGCGCGTCATCATCCCGCGCTGCCTGGAATGCCACGCCACCCGCTTTGAACTGGTTGGTCCGCCCGAGGTGCCCCAGTACTCCAAGGACTACGAGCTCGGAATCGGGTGCCAGAAGTGCCATGGCGACGGCAGCCGCCACGTCGCCTACCACCTGGCTCAGCCAGCCGACAAACAGCCCCGGGACATTCTTAACCCGGCGCGTTTTTCCCGTCAGCAACAACTGGACAACTGCGCGCTGTGCCACTCCGGACCACGAGAGCCGCGTCGTCCCGCCTTCACCTACCGGGCAGGAGAGCGACTCGACGACTATCTCAGGCCCAGTGGGGGCGCCACCCAGGGGCCTCCTGACGTGCATGGCAATCAGGTCGGACTGCTGGAGCGGTCGAAATGCTTCCGAGCCAGCCCGAGCATGACCTGCTCCACCTGTCACAACGTCCATCAAACCCAGAGGAGGCCCGCCGTGCTGTCCCGGAAGTGTCTTGGCTGCCACCAGCCGGCCCAACACAAGCCGATCCCGGGCATCGGGCGCCGCCTTGCCACGGGCTGCGTCGATTGCCACATGCCCAATGAAAAATCCGGTGGGCTGCAGTTCACCTCACCGACCGAGCGAGCGGCGACCTCCTTCCGCAACCACACCATCGCCGTCTATCCAGCGGCGACCGCCGCCTTCCTGGGACCACGCCCGCCGCATTAGTCACCATTCTCACACCTAAGGGGCTCTGGGGCAGTGCCACTCCATTGCCCGGGGCCTGGCGGACTCCGTTCCCGGAGGTAAATTCAGTTCGGGCGCGCCCTCCGCGCGACTCATCTCTCTCCATCAGGGAAGGAATTTTCTCTATGTCACGGATTTCCCTATTGCCGGGACTCCTGCTGTTGGCGTTGCCCCTGGCTCCCGTCGCCGCCCAGCAGGCGGCGGCTCCCATCACGGTGACCACCACCGCCGTGAGCCGCGTTACCCTCTTCAAGATCCTCCCCGGACAGGGCGCCGCCCACA
>JANNSC010000111.1:0-3195 GCA_031402135.1 Gemmatimonadales bacterium
ACTGGCGGCTGCAAGAGCTGGTACCTCGACGAGACCGGTCGCAACTCCACCCTGTGGCCCGGGACTCCAGCGCAGTTCCGCCGGCGGGTGGCACCATTCCGCCCTGAAGAGTACGCGGTGCGCAATGGCTGATCCGCGGCTGGACCCGGGCGTCATCGAACGGGTTCGGGGCGCTATGGCGCGAGCGTTGGTCCGGCTCCCCCCATCGCTGCAGCTGCTCCTCTCCGGCAGGCGGCGGGTTACGGTGGATGGCCAGGGCCTCGATCCATCGCTGCAGCTCCTGCTGGCGGTTCGGCCCCGGCATGACGGACTCATCGAAGCCGGTCCGGTGGAGAGCCGGGCCCGACTTCAGCGGGAAGTCGTGGCAATTCGGGGCCGGTCCACTCCGATCGGCGCCGTGCGCAATGTCACCATTCAGGGCGCCGCGGGCCCACTTGCGGCTCGGCACTACGTCCCGGAAAACCGACCGGGTGCGCCGCTCCTGGTCTTCTTCCACGGCGGCGGCTTCGTGCTGGGTGGGCTGGAGACTCACGACGAGCCCTGCCGGCTGCTGGCCAAACACGCCGGGCAACAGGTGTTGAGCGTGGACTACCGGATGGCGCCGGAGCATCCATTTCCGGCAGCAGTGGAAGATGCGGTGGCGGCGTTCCGCTGGGCCGTTGCCCACGCCTCCGAGCTGGGGGCGGATTCGGCGGGGGTGGCGGTGGGAGGAGACAGTGCCGGCGCCACGCTTGCTGCGGTGGTGAGCCAACTCACCGCGCGGGATTCTCAGCCGCCGGCCGCCCAGCTGCTGATTTACCCGCCCACCGACCATAACACGCCCCGGCCGTCCCACCGGCTGTTTGATCTGGGGTACATGCTGACGATGGTGGAGCGAACGGCGTATTACTCCCTCTATCTGGGCCGCACCGGCGCCGATCCCGACCAGCCAAGAATTTCACCCCTTCGAGCGCCCAGCCTGGCAGGCCTCCCACCGGCGCTGGTGGTGATTGCGGGATTCGACATTCTGCGGGATGAGGGTCGAGCTTACGCTGAAGCGTTGCAGGCGGCGGGGACGCCGTGTCAGGTCCAGGAGGAGCCGTCGTTGGGCCACGGGTTCATCAACATCACCGGGGCCTGCCCCGCCGCCCACCGCGCGGTGGTGGCGATGGCGGAGCAGTGGCAAGGCATGGTGGGCAGCGATTACCGCCGGTACTCCACCTCGAAATACCCGAACCCGCCACTCGGCTTGGCTGGGTAAATCGTCTCAACCACCCGACGGGCCATCGCGTAGCCGCCGTATCCGACCACCGTCCAGTGCGACGCCACTCGCACGTCGAGGCTCATGTCCAGGAGGGTGGCGAGGCGGTGGGACTGATTCGACGGCCGCATGGCATAGCCGAAATCATCCTTTCGGAACGCACCCCCGCCGACATACCACCCGTCCGAGCCCTCGGAAAGCCGCAGCAGGCGCAGGTCACTCCGAATGGTGGTGCGGCTCCCCGGCCGAAGGGTGAGGCTGGCGGAGAAATCTTCCAGGTTCATGAGGTTGTAGAACGGAAATCGGCTGTACATCCTGGAAGTGGGGAGGAGCTGAAAAAACGTCCCGTGGGTCAGGTCGGCCGGGTCGGAGTCTCCGCTGCTCCGGAAATATCCCAACCGCAGCCATGGGAGCATCCCCGGGGCAACATCAGGCTGCCAGCCGACCTCGACGGTCCCCGCAAAGGCCCGGTGGCGCTGCCTGCCCCACTCGCCGAATTGCACGGCGCCCCAGCCCAGCAGATCGACGGCGCCGGCACCGGTCGGGACCCGCCGAAGGTAATGCGCCCCGAGAGTCTCCACGCTGATGGCGTCGAGATCTTCCTGTCGTCTGGTCAGGGGCCGATTGTCGACCTTGAGGATGCTTCGGCTGTCGCGGTAGTAGATCCCAAACAACCGGAACTCGCTCCGGTCGCTCCCGCCGCTCCACGGCCCCGGCGCGGTGACCGAAGCGTAGCCGAGGCCAACCTGGCCGACCTCTCCCCAGCCGTCGGCGGTGAAGACTCCGGCGGTCGGAAGCCCCGCCATCACCGTCACATTGGTGCTGCCGCGGTTGAACTGGAGATCAACTCCGTCAAAGCTCCGACCCACGTGGCTGAAGCCGACCGGGCCGATCAGCCGCTGGGCAATTCGGGTCCGCTTGATTGCGGCGAGGGTGGGGTTGGTGGGTGAGATCTCTCCGCCTTCCATGAACTCGAACCGTCCCCCGCGGCCTTGCCAGCGAAGGTCATGACTGCGAACTCGCAGGTACGCTTGCTTCAAGAAGAGATGAGCGGAGTTCGTGGTGTTGTCGTTGGCCTTGTAGTAATTGGCCCCGGCACCGAGCAGTCCGCGGGGCGCCGGCTCGATCGCGTCGTCCGGGAGTCCAAGAAGCACCGGCGCGGCAAATTCGACCCGCCAGCCCATGCGGGGCCGTTGCCGCTCCAGTCCAAGTCGAGCGGTGCCGGCAAGGAAGGAATAGGCTCCTCCGGGTGAGTCCCCAAACCAGTTCAGGGTTTCGCTCCGCACCCGGATTGACGCCACCGGGGTGATTCCCCCGGACCGGCTCGACTGCGCAGTGGCGGTAACGGTCAGAGTCACGACCACCACCGCCATTGCCCCGCCGAGCCTTCGAAGTCTCATCAGGGCGCCTTGATCGGGCCGGGCTTGGCAACCTGCTCCATCAGTTCCTTGTTCCACTCGCCGCCGTCCACCGTTACGTGGGCGGCCGCACCGAGGAGCACCGCCTCGATGAGGTTATGGTTGAGATAGACGTACAGCCCGGGCTGGAGGAACTGATACAGCATTGCCGCCGCCGAGCCGCCTTCCACCATCCAGGTTTCCAGATTCGTCGCCGGCCGATCGCTGAACGACCCGCCCCGCCAAAAGAGATCAGCGTGCCCACCGATCAGGTGGGGCCGGGTGTCTCGATTGGCTTGGGAGTGAATGAACAGCACTCGCTCGCCCATCTTTGCGGTCAGCGCCTTGTCGCCGGTCAGGGCGCCCACCGCCCCGTTGAATACGACGTGGGTTGGGGTCAGGGTTTTCATCACTTCGAGCATGTCCGCCATGCCGGCCCCGGGCGAGGGGTACTGTCGGAACTTTCCTTTGGCGTCGCGCGGCAGGTAGTAATCCTGCTCGCCGACGTAGTAGGCCCGATCGTAGCGCACCGGTTTCCCTTCGGCGTCACGCAAGCCG
>JANNSC010000112.1:0-6084 GCA_031402135.1 Gemmatimonadales bacterium
GGTCGCCGGCCTTTTTGTCGGCCGAGATGATCGTGCTCTCGAAGTCGAAGCTCCAGGGGAGCGGCGGAATGACCCGCACGCGGGCCTTGCCCGTCAGCTCGCCCGACTTGACCGTGACCATGACTGCCTGGTGCTTGACCAGGGGGCCGGTGCGGAGCACGTTGCCCGCGAAGCTGCCGGGGCCATCCGCGGTGAAGGTCGCGCTGGGATCGTCGCGGAGATATTGCCCGCGGGCGTTGTAGAGCCTGGCGGTGAATGGGTGCGAATCGCCGGGCTTGAGGAGGATTTCGGAGGGATAGATAAGCACTTGCGCGGGGACATCGCTCGCCGCGGCGGGCGTCACCGGGGGCGGGGCCTTGGCCGGCGTCGAGCCGTGCTGCTGCTGAGGGTCTTCCAGGCAATAGAGAGCGCCCGTGGTCGGCACATAGATCCGCCCATGCGAGACGATCGGCGAACCTTGGACCTTAGCGCGTTCCGTCAACTCGGAGCTTTAGGACACCCCGGCATGTTCTATATCCACCCATGGGAAATCGATCCTGATCAGCCCCGGCTTCCAGTTGGCTGGTTCACCGTCCTCCGACATTATCGTGGGCTTCAGTCGGCGATGGAACGAATGGAGCGACTACTCTCTGAGTTCCGTTTCACCTCGGTCGCCCGCTGGCTTTCGGAGCATCCACTGTGACGCTGCGCGTCGGACCCTACGAAGGCAACGCCGGGGACTGGGACGCGTTTGCGGCTCAGCAGGCGGGGTTCACCCACTTCCACCGCTTGGGGTGGAAGGAGGTGATCGCCGCATCGTTCGGACACCAGTGCCTTTATCTCGCCGCCTGGAATCAGTCTGGCGGGCTCGAGGGGGTGCTACCGTTGGTGCGGGTGAAGAGTATCCTCTTCGGGCACTACCTCGTATCGATGCCCTTCCTCAACTATGGTGGGCCGCTCGGCTCGCCCGATGCGGTCAGGGCACTTGCGGGCGCTGCGGCGCGGGAGGCGAGCCGTTCGGGGGTCAAGCTCCTCGAGCTCCGCAGCCGGATCTCGCTTGGGCTTGATTGGGCGGCATCGCACCGGAAAATCACCGTCGTCCTCGAGCTTCCACCCGCGGCCGATGTCCTCATGAAGTCCTTCGATTCCAAGCTCCGAAGCCAGGTGCGGAGACCGGCTAAAGAGGGGGTGATCGTTCGTTTCGGGAACGATCAGGTGAAACCGTTCTTTGAGGTCTTTAGCCGCCACATGCACCAACTCGGCACGCCGACTCTGCCCTTACGGTTCTTCGAGGCCATTGCCCAGGAGTTCCCCGCCGATGCCTGGTTTAGCTGCGCATGGCTGGGGGAGCACCCCATTGCCTGCGGGGCCGGATTCCTGTGGGGCGGTGAATTCGAGATGACCTGGGCCTCTTCACTGGTGGAACACAACAGAATCGCGCCCAATATGATGGTGTACTGGTCCTTCATGGAGCGGGCGATCGCCGAAGGGGTGCGACTCTTCAACTTCGGCCGCTGCACCCCTGACAGCGGGACCCACAGATTCAAACGCCAGTGGGGGTCTCGAGATGAGCAGCTCTGGTGGTACCAGGTGTCGCGCAGAGGGGAGGCAGAAGCCTTAACCCCCTCGCCCAAACAGGCGAGATACCGTTGGGGACCTAGCCTCTGGAAACGACTTCCGTACGCCCTGTCGAGATGGCTTGGTCCGCCCATCGTTCGGTTCATCCCGTGAGGGGTTTCCGAAGGCAATTGCCGGTCCGATCGCCGCTCCAACTCGGCGCTATCGCCAGTGGACTGATTCCTCGGCACGCAGCTCTGGCGAGTCTGGCTGCGAGGGTAAGGAACGAGTACGGCGCCAATGCGGTCACGCTGACTGCGAGCGGTACGGTGGCGTTATCGCTGAGCTTCCTGGCGGCGGCACCGGAGGGCTCCCGGCCCCGCGTGGCCCTACCAGCGTGGGCTTGCCCCGATCTCCTCTCCGCCGCGGATGCTGCGGACGCCGAGGTCCTCCTTTACGATCTAGATCCCGCCACGCTGGCACCCGACATGGACTCCCTTGGTGCCGTGCTCCGAGAGGGCGTTCACGCGGTCGTTATTGCCCACTGGTTCGGCCTCCCAGTACAGTTGGCCGAGTTCGAGTCCGCCGTGGCTGCGGCTGGCGCCCAGCTCATCGAAGACGCGGCCCAGGGTGTGGGGGCGATGTGGAACGAACGCCCAGCGGGAGCGATCGGCGAATTCGGAGTGTTGAGCTTCGGTCGGGGGAAGGGGCGAACTGGCGGTGGGGGCGGGGCGATCCTCGCGAATACCGCGAGGGCGGCTGACGCACTCGATCGCGCAACCCGGCGATTGAGTCCTGCGGCTTCGGGGCTCCGGGGAATTCTCGGCCTAGCTCTGCAGTGGGCGGCGGGCCGGCCCGCTCTGTACGGGATTCCGTCGCGGCTCCCGTGGCTTCATCTGGGGGAAACAAGGTATCACGGTGCTCCGGAGCTCTCCGGGATGCCAGCGAGGGCCGCCGTGGTCGTGGAAGCGCTCTGGCAGTTCTCGAAGGAAGCAGTCGCAATCAGGCGTGTCAACGCCGAACGCTGGAGCTCCGGAATGGCAGGGAGTCGGGGGCTCCGTGGATACGCTGTCGTTCCGGGGGGTGTGTCCGGCTGGCTGAGGTTCCCGGTGTGCGCGAGTTCTGCGGCCGCGGGCCGGTTGGCCTCGTTGGCGGCACGGGCACGCGGCGTGGTTCGGGGCTATCCACAGGGACTATGGGAGTGGCCGGAGGCATCCGGTCGTATTCTCAGTCGAGGCCATTATCGGGGAGCGGAATTGCTGACGCAAAGTTTGTTCACTCTGCCCACCCACGGACTCGTTTCCGACTCAGATTTTTCTCATGTTTTCCAATGTGTGCATGAGAGTTAGCTCCTGTCGTCATCCTGCGTGATGGCCGAACACTGGAGAAATGCAAAATGGCTATGGTGACGAATTTCTGAGGATGGCCTCCAGGGATACGCAATAGTTTGCATTCGCCTAAGCACATATCCAGTACAATCATATACATCTAGCACCCCAATGACCAAGTAATGGTCTGTTGTATTATTTGTCACTATCAGTCGCGGAATTGCGCGTGATTCTTGCCCACCAGTGGGTTCAGCCTGGCGGGGTGGTCCCTGGTGTTCAACCGGGGGTCCTGGAATCGGCACCCTCGACTTGAAAGCAACCGCAATGACCTTCCTGTTCAAACTGTCGCATCGGATTTCGCAGCTTCGCTTCCCCGCCGTCGCGCTGCTCGTCGGCGGCCTGGCGTGCTCGAAGGGCGAAAAGACCGACTTCCTGTCCCCGAATCCGAATCGGGAAACGGCAATTCTCAACTTGATTCGGGTCGAACCCCAGATCAACTCGGTGCGGGTGGGCAGCGAGCTCCAGTTCACCGCGACAGGCTACAGCCCGACCGGGGTGATCGTTCCCCTCCACGTCGACTGGTCAGCCACCGGTGGCATCATCACGGCGGATGGTCGGTATACCGGCGTGCTGTCCGGTACCTTCATCGTCAAGGCGACCGCCCGCGAAAAGCCTTCGATTTCCGACTCGGCACGGGTGGGCGTCTGGGAAACCGGGGACGAACTGGTCGCCCTGGTTGTTTCCCCGGATTCCGCCGTGGTGGACGAGGGGGAGAGCGTCAACTTCTCAGCAGCCCTCCGAATGGCGCGGGGCGACCTCACCGGAAGCGCTGCAGTGACGTGGAGCGCCAGTGGTGGCGATTTGACTCCCGCCGGCCGGTTCACCGCCTCCGAAGCGGGGGAGTACGTCGTGTCGGCGATGTCGGTGAACAACTTGAGGGGTTCGGCCCGAGTGTTCGTGCGCAAGAAGATCCGTCAGCTTCGGGGGGTCGGCCTCACTCCCTCGGCCGCTTCGGTGAAGCCCAACCGGGACACCCTGTTTTCCGCCACCGCCGACTGGACCGATGGGACCACGACCTCGCTGTCGGACGTCGAGTGGAGCAGCACCGGCGGGACGGTGAGCGGCGGCCGATTCCGGGCCGGAAGTACCGTAGGGGCGTACCTCGTGATGGCCACCGATCGCTCGTCAGGAATGGCCGACACCGCCGACGTCTCCGTCGTTGCCCCTTCCATGGTCCGCGTGGCAATATCGCCCAAGGCGCTTTCCCTCGCGCCCGGATCCTTTCAGCAGTTCGTTGCGCAGGCCGAGCTGGACGACGGCTCCTGGAGGGGTCTGCAGGCCACCTGGCAGGCGACATCGGGCGCGGTGACCCAGTTCGGCGGCTTCACCGCCCCGGCCGTCCCGGGCACCTATCGGGTCATTGTGGAAGCCCCGGCCAATTCGCTCTTCGGGGGGGTGATCGCGACCGCGGAGGTCGCCTTGGCCGATACGGCACTGGTGACGGTGGTCCAGCCGACTGCGACCCTGACCGACGTGGTGCTTAACCCCTCGGCGGCCACCATTGCGGCTGGCGGAAGCCGTTCCTTTTCGGTGACCGGTGTCTGGAGTGATGGAAGCGTCTCCACTCCGGCGGTCGCGTGGAGCGCCACTGGCGGGAGTATCGACGCGACCGGGCTGTATACCGCCGGATCTCTGGGAGGCACCTTCCGGGTCATCGCCACCGCTGGGACCGGCGTGGCGGACACCAGTATCGTGACCATCTCTGCGCCGGTGCCGATCAGTCTCACGCTTTCCCCGGCGACGTCGTTCCTGCAGCCGGGACAAGCCCAGCAGTTCTCGGTCAGCTCTACCCTGAGCGACGGGTCGGTCACCGTGCCCACTGCCGTCTACGGCGGCGGCGGCGGCAGCATCACCTCGGCTGGGCTGTATCAGGCCGGGTCCACCACAGGTACCTACTCCGTTATCGCGACGGCCCAGGGCGGGACGCTTGCCGACACCAGCTTCGTGACCATCGCCAGCGCCGCTCCGACACTTTCGGGCGTCCTGCTCACTCCGGCCTCGGCCGTAGTCGCCCCGGGCGCTGCCCAGCAATTCACCGCGCTGGGAGTGTACAGCAACGGCTCGACCGGCAGCATCGCGATTTCCTGGTCGGGGACCGGTGGTTCGATCAACAGTTCGGGGCGCTACACCGCCGGGTCGACCCCTGGAAACTATCGGGTCATTGCCCGTAAAAGCGGCGGCACCCAGGCCGACACTTCGGCCATCACCATCACGTCACCTCCCTCGGTGACCTCCCTCACCGTATCCCCCAAGCCCGCCAGTGTGCAAGTCGGGACGACAGCTCAGTTCAGCGCGGCCGCCGCCTGGTCCGACGGTTCGACCACCCTGCCGCCGATCCTCTGGAGTTCCACCGGCGGCAGCGTCAGCGGTGCCGGGCTCTACTCTGCCGGGGCGACCGCGGGGACTTATCGGGTAATTGCCTCCCACCAGGGGGGGACCAAATCGGACACGTCGGTCGTGACCCTCTCGGCCGCTCCGCCTCCGACTGCCACGCTGACCGCACTGGTCCTCTCGCCCAAGCCCGTCTCGCTTCAGGCCGGGACCACCAGGCAGTTCAGCGCCAGCGGTACCTGGTCCGATGGCGTTGGCCGGCCGGTCTCGGTATCCTACACCGCGAGCGGAGGCACCATGTCTTCGAGCGGACTGTATTCGGCTGGGTCGTTGGCTGGAACCTTTGCGGTGGTTGCCAGCTGCGGCTGTGGCCTGGCGGACACATCAGCCGTAACCATCTTGGCGGCGCCCGTCGCCACGTTGTCTTCAATTGCCATCGCCCCCAAGCCGGCCGCGGTTTTGTCCGGGGCGACTCAGCAATTCACTGCCACGGCCATCTGGTCTGACGGTACCGCCACGCTGCCGACCCTTACTTGGAGCGCGACAGGCGGTACGATCACGAGCGGCGGGCTTTACACTGCGGGGAGCAGCACGGGAACCTTTCGGGCCATTGTGTCGGGGGGCGGCTGGGCCGACACCGCGGCGGTGACCATCACCGCGAGCGCGCCGGCGCCGACCGGTGTGGTCTTCTCCGACGACTTCGAGGCTGGCCTCGGGCAGTGGGAAGACGTTACCGGTGTGCACATCGGGACGACGATGGCCCATTCGGGCACCAAGTCCCTCGAACTGAGTTACGCAGCCGGCAGCAGTGACGCCGGCTGGGCGTGGC
>JANNSC010000113.1:0-20184 GCA_031402135.1 Gemmatimonadales bacterium
CGACCTGGCTCGCGGGAACCGGTAAGGGCAGGGAAGACTCGCTGCCGCTCGGCGAGGATCAGCGCTGGAAAATTGCTGATCATGCCGGCAGCCCCGCGGCGCCAGAGTGCAACCGCATGGGCCGGATCATTGACCGTCCAAACATGCACCGGGCAGCCGGCCCGTCGGGCTGCAGCGATGAATCGCGCGGTTGGAACTGGAATTCGATCCTTGTACCGCTCCGGCACGGCATAGGCGTGGTCATGGTGGTGGGGAGCGCCTAGCCCGAAGAGGGAGCGGACCGCCAGTTGAGCAATTCCCCTTCGAGACGCACAGGTGCGGAAGCCACTCGCCCGAAACGTCTCCAGGGCGCCGTCGAGAAACGACGCTACCAGCGTTCGCGGTGCCGTCTCATGGCGCTGGAGCAGCTCCAGCACCGGCCCGGCCGCTGCCACTTCCTTGAGTTCAATGAGGAGGGGTGTCGCGGGGAACTGCTCCAGCACTTCCGCCATCCGGGGGATCCCCGCCCCCCGTCCGCGCCACGGCAGGCTCCCGCCATCGCTGCCAAAGCGGTGGCCGGCGTCAAGGCGGGAGAGCTCGGCGGCGGAGTGAGCCCGGAGCGGCCCACTCCCGTTGGTGGTCCGTTCAACCGTCGGGTCGTGAAAGACCATCGGGACCCAGTCGCGGGACAACCGGATGTCGAACTCGATCCCGTCGGCGCCCTGTTCCACAGCCAGGGCGAACGCCGCAAGGGTATTCTCGGGAGCCAGACCGGAGGCGCCCCGGTGGCCGATCACTGGGTGGGAGTCGAAGTCGAGGAGAGGGTGCATTGTCCCGGATACTAAACCCCCGTGCAAAAAGGTGCGTGAGGTCGGGAACGGTGCGGCTGGAAGCAAAACCAATCGTGACATTCGATCCGGCGGGCCTCCTCCTTGGTGGCAGCTTCACCTCATTGGGGCATCGATCGAGGTGATGGAATGACACGATCAAGCTGTGTCGATCTTGCGGATTCCGGGGGGCCTATGCGGCAGGTCAGCCGCGGTTCAATGGCGCCGTCGGGGCCTTGGCGGAGGGCCTGCTCACACCGCCTAACTGCTTGATCTGCCAAGGTCTCAAGCGATCCACCTGCAGGAAATTTTAACTGCCTCCGGAGCCAGCCAAAAACTGTGGAACTGTTCTTGCCTAATAATCGTTGTGTAGTGGCAACCGGCCCCACAGGTGGGGAAGGGAAAGGTGGTGTCCCGTGATCGATCCAGTCCTGCAGCACCTCTACGAGGCCAAACAGACCGCGGCCATGATCGCGCAGTTGATGCGCCTGGACCCCGATCTGATGCTTCCGGCGGCGCTCCCGCTGCTGGCGTCGCGGCTGATGGGCGCCGATGGCTTCGATGATGATTCTGACCCTGAGTTGACCGAACCGTCGGCCGGACTCGCCGCCGGATGAGAGCAGCAGGCAAGCCCGAATCAAGACTCAACGACCCCCGGCCTGCGCCGGGGGTTTCTTTTTTTGCACGAGTGTCTCCCCAATGGGTAGCTTCGTCCCCAGAGGCGCTCCCCCTACCGCGAACCCGGAGAACACTCTTGCTCCATGCGCCCCGCAGGTTTGCCGCCGTGGTCCTGCTTGCCGCCTGGCTCCCCGGTACCGCCTCTGCCGCTGTCAGGTACCAGGAGCCGAGCCCGGCGATCGTCCGGATTCTCGACGCGGCGCCCCCTCCGGTGGTACTGATCAGCCCCGATCGCACCAAATTATTGCTGCTCGAACCTGCTGCACTCCCCACCCGCGCCGAGTTGCAGCGACCCGGGATCGACATCGCGGGAATCCGGATCAACCCACGCAACACCGCCGCCACCCACCTTGCCACCTATACCGCCGTGATCGCCCGGCCGATCGGCCGGGGTGAAACCCGGCGGATCGTCATTCCCTGGAAGGCGCAGGTTGCCAATCCGGTATGGTCCCCCGACGGGCAGAGAATCGCCTTCTCGGTGGTGGAAGACGCGGGGCTCTCCCTTTGGGTTGCCGAGGCGAGGAGCGGGGAAAGCCGAATGCTGGTCGGGCCAAAACTCAACGGCGTGCTTGGAAATCCCTGTCAGTGGCTCCCCGAGAGTGACGGGCTGCTTTGCCGGGAGGTGGTTGCCCGCCGGCCTACTGCACCTGCAGTGGCGAGCGATACGTCCGATACCCCGGTCGAGGCCGGTATTGAGCAGTACCTGTCCAGTCAATTGGTGCTCATCCCCCTCTCCGGAAGTGAACGCCCGATCGGGGCACCCGGCTTCTACTCCCACGTCGATCTCTCCCCCGACGGCAGCTACCTGCTGGTAGAGTCGCTGCACCGGCCCTACCCCGCCGGGCTTCCGCGCCATCGGCTGCCCGCTCGGACCGAGCTCTGGGATATTTCCGGTGCCGTACTCAAGGTGATGGGGGACCGCAGCGAGGTGGCGCATCGGCCGCAGTCGGCGGACGAGGTACCGGCGGGGCCCCGCCGGTTCGAGTGGCGAAACGATACCCCGGCGACCTTGGTCTGGGTCGAGGCGCTCGATGGGGGAGACCCAAGTACGGCTGCACCGGTGCGCGATCGAATGCTCCAGCTCACCGCGCCGTTCTCCGGAGCGCCCACCATCCTGCTCGAGGTGCAGGGGAGAATTCAGGGGGCGGTCTGGGGGAGCAGAGACCTCGCGATTGTCACCGAGAGCTGGTTCCGAACCGGCCGGACCCGCACCTGGATTATCGACCCCAGAGTTTCCGGTGGTGCACCGAAGCTCTGGTCGGAGCGCGATCCGGACGACCGCTATGGCGATCCTGGCCGGTTCATCACCGGACCCGGACCCCACGGCCGGCCGGTGCTGTACACCTCCAGGGATGGCCGCTTTGCCTTTCTCGCCGGGGCCGGTGCCTCCCCTACGGGCGATCGACCGTTCCTTGACCGTTTGGCGCTGGCAACTCGGAAGCAGGTTCGGCTTTGGCGCTCGGAGGGCGCATACCATGAGGAGGCGATCGCCCTGCTCGATCCCGATGCCGACCTCCTCATCACCCGGCGCGAGTCGATCAGTGAGCCGCTCAACTATTTCATCCGGGATCTCCGGAAGCCCGGCGCCGGCCGGCTCTCTGCCCTGACCCACTTCGAGGACCCGTCTCCGGAATACTCCGGGGTATCCCGGCAGCTCATCACCTTCAAGCGCCCGGACGGGGTTTCGCTGTCGGCAATCCTCTACCTCCCCGCCGGCTATCGTGCGGCAAGGGGACCGCTACCGTTTGTACTCTGGGCCAGTACGCAACTGTTTCGTGACACCCGCACTGCTTCTCAGGTGCCGGGATCGCCCCACCGCTTCGCTCGGCCCAACGCCACCTCGCCATTGTTTTTCCTTGAGCGTGGGTATGGCGTGCTCGAACTTTCCGGCATCCCGATCGTTGCGGAGGGAAAGCAACTGTCGAAGGCCCGCTACCTCGAACAGCTGGTTTCAGGAGTGAAGGCAGTAGTCGAACGAGTGGTTGCGATGGGTGTTGCCGATTCCCGGCGCCTGGGCATTGGCGGAGATGTCTCCGGCGGAGTCGCCGCCGACCTCCTGGAACACTCCGAGCTGTTCCGGGCCGGAATAACGGAAACCAGGGCGGAGTCGGACGGCGTCGCTTCCACGGTGTTGTTCAAGCCGGCCGACGCGAACCGGCGGCCGCTTCTGGTCCTGCTCCCGTTGGGGGACAGCGGACCCACCCGGGAGTCGGTGGCCCAGAGGCTCGCCGAGATGACCAGCTGGATGGATAAATACCTGAAGGCGCCTCCGAAAACTCCCTGAGGCGCCCGTGGCCCACTAACGCCCGTACAGCGCGTTGAACAGAAACTTGAAGGTGCCGTGGGGCTGGCTCCTGAAGGTGACTTCCGGTCCGAACAGGTAGAGCGTGCCGAGGCCAACCTTGGCCTCGACGGCGGCAATACCGCCCTCCAGATAGGTCTGACCCCATGCCCAGCCGCTCCGGAGCGGAGCCCCATTGGTGAACCATGCCACCGGCGTGATACCCCGCGCCTCGGCGTCAGGCGGCAGGCGAAACACCTGGCTCTCATCGAACATCACAATGGCGGATTTCTCCATTCCCAGCGCCGAGGCGGCGCTGGTGTTCACGGCAACCTCGAGGAGTGAGGCGGGAACGTAGAACTTGTCCCGCGGGATGGGGCGGACCTGGCCTTGGGGGGTTCGTTCGACTAAGTAGTCGTGCAGCGGGAGTTTGAGATGCTCGGCGAGCGCGGTAGAGCCACCGATTGTCACTACTCGCCCACCCGCCTCCAGAAACGCCTTCAATTGGGGCACCGTCTTGTCCGCCGTTACCCGCCCGGTCCTGACCTGGAGACTGTCGGGCAGGTCGGTCGGGTCGGCGCCGCCGAAGCCGCCACCTCCACCGAAGCCGCCGGCCTGGGGGCGGAGAGCCGGAATGCCGCCGTCGACGAACACCAGTACATCGAACTGGCTCTTCAGATTGCCGGCGTCGAGCCGCTGTGGATACACCACTTCGAAGGGAAACTCGAACTGCTCCAGCAGGTAGCGCACCCAGCCGGACGGCATCGATCCGCCGTACTGATCCCAGAGCCCGACCTTGATGGGCCGGAGGGCAGGAGACCGTGAGCCTGGCGCGGAGCCGACTGCAGCGGCCACCAGACCCTTCTCGTCGGCCAATTTCCGGAGCACCGTGGTGGCAGCGCCGCCGGCCGCTACATACCACGATCCGGCCGGGTAGCTGGCTCCGTTAGAGGTGAGCGGTGCATCGAGGACCTGGACGGGTACCTTGGCGGCGAGGAGCCGGTTCACTGCCAGGAAGCCGTCGTTGATCCGGCGGTCGATCAGGTAGCCTCGGCCGCTACCCATGGTCGCGACCATGGGCGGCTTGGAAACTGGGCCATCGAGTTTCTTGAAGGGACCGTCGAAACCTTCGAGAATCCGGTCGAACTTCACCCCCATCTGATAGGCCAAGGTGTATCCGGCGTTGTCATAGGGCGCCTTGGGGGGCCCACCGGGGTAGCTGATGTCATTGGGATAGTCCTGCGGCTCGAACATGTCGAGCAGGTGGGGCCGAAACGCCTGCGCCATCTTCACAACGTAGGACCCGGCCGGGTACTGCTTGCCCGCCGCCTCGAACGCTGCCGTGGCGGAGTGGATGTCGATGCCCGATTTCATCAAGGCGTTCACGAATTTCGTTGCGGTCAGGAAGTCCGGCTGGTCCGACGGAATGATGTAGCCCCGGGGGTCTCGATCCTCCGCTCGACGCAGCATGTCCATGTATTTGCCATCCACCGCACCGCCACCGACAGCCTGCCCCGCCCCGTCCTTGGCTACCTGGGCTTTGAGGGCGTCAATTTCCTTTGGGGTGTTGGTCCAGTTGTCCCGATTCCCCCGGGCGATGCTGTTCCGGCCCATCACGTAGCTGTTGTAGAGGAAGGTTTCCCGGTACCTCGACGCGAGGTCGAGAATTGCCCGATTGGCGGTGATTTCGTATTCGATCGACTGCCGGAAGCGCCACGGCTGTGGCACAATTGGCATCGGCAGGGTGCCACTGGCCAGCTGGCGGTCCGGCACCAGGGGAATGGCCATTGGCGTAGGGCTGCCGATTGTCTCGGTCAGGATCCCGACCATGTTGTGGAAATAGGCTGTGGTACGCAGGCCGCCATTCCACCACGTCTGGTAACTGGCGCCTTCCCGCTCTACCACGCCGCCCTTGCCCTCGGCGGAAAAGCGCGAGTGCATTGCTGCGCCGACCAGGGAGATTCCGTCCACCACCAGCGGATCGAAGAAGTAGTTGTTGGGATCGCGGAACGGTGGGGCGAAGATCACCGTACCGGCTGGCCCGGTCTGGTGGTGGTTGTACATGATCTGCGGATTCCACTCCCGGTACAGTATCCGGCTCATATTCTCTGATTCGGGCATCGCGTTCATGTAATGGTCGCGATTGTTGTCGTGCCCGATGTATTTCTGGTACAGCCGGGGCAGGCCGCTCATGCTGCGCTGCTTCTCATCACGCCGGCGCATGTACCAGTTGGACACCAGCTCCATCCCGTCCGGGTTGGCCGTCACCACCAGCTGGACCACGTCGTCGAGGATGCGCAGGGTCTCCGGATCACTCATGCTGGCCATCTGCCAAACCTGCTCCAACAGCTGCTGGGCGCCGAGCACCTCGGTGGCGTGCAGACCGCCGTCGATCCACACTACCGACTTGCCCTCCCGCGCCAGGGTCCGGGCCTGCTCATCGCTGAGCCCCTCGGCCCGGCTCAACCGGGAAGAGATTTCCCGGTAGCGGTCGAGTTTGGCGAAGTTGGCGGGAGAGGTGATGATCATCATCCATTGATCGCGCCCTTCGGCAGACTTGCCGATCGATACCAGTTTCAGGCGGTCCGATTCAGCATCCAGTTTCTTCCAATAGTCGGCAAGCTGGGAATAGGTGGCCAGGCGGTAGTCATCGCCGACGCTCCAGCCCAGCGCTTCTTTTGGGGTGGTGAGCCGCCCTTGGGCAACCAGGGCTGGGGCAACGGCAAATGCCAGCGAGAGGGCGAGGGCGGCGCGGGGGGCGCGACGGAGGACGGTCACGGCCATGGGAGAATCCTGGGGCTGTCGGGAATGTGGGTCCGGGCGGTCGCCCGGCCCAACCGGAAAGATACGACCGAAAGGTGCTCCACGTTGACCGGTCCCCAAATGCGAAGCGGGGGCCGCTTTCGCGACCCCCGCTCACTGCTCACCGCGAGCTGCGCACCGCCGCTAGGCGTTCCGATCGGTGCAGGTCGACTGCAGCTGAGTCGCCGGGGTCTGGGGAATGTTCGGGTTGTTCAGTTCATCGAACGAAATCGGCATGTTCACGTCGGGCCCGTAGGTCCCGCCGGTTACGAAGGTGCCGGTGGGGAACACCGTTTCGGCGCCACGGCCGTATTGCCGGATCAGGCGGCGCAGGTCCCCAAGGCGGTGACCGGTGCCGAACATCCAGAACGCCCGTTCCCGGAACAGCAAGTCGGCCCGGGTCGCGAGCGTGCCCGGATCGATGGTGATGTTTGGAAGATCCACCCTGGTTTGCCGGGCGGTGTTGATCTTGGCCAGGAAGGTGACGCCGTCACCGGCCTGGAGTGCCGCCTCGGCCTCGATCAACCGCGCCTCGATGCCGGAGGCAATGACGACTGGGTCGCTGCGATCCCATTTGGTGGTATAGATCCAGGAAATCGGAATCGAGCTGTCGAAAGGCCCCCGTGGCAAGGTCACCGTCACGATGCGCGGATCAGCAGCAGTCACGAAATTGAGCCCGTTACCACCCTCGGAGTTGGCCACCACGTATCGACCGGCGTTGAGGCCCAGCGCCCAGTTCTGGTTATCCCGGGTGCCGAGGGAAAAAGTCAGGGTGTAGGAAAAGCTGGTGGCGACAGTCGCCACGGTGGCTGCGGCCGCGGCATAGAGTCCCCGATTCAGCTGGGCCCGCGCCTTGACGACGTTCGCCAAGCTGGTCATGCGGGTAACTTCGGAGGCCACGCCGCCGTTGTTGAGCAGGGCGGAATCGGCCGAGTTGATGGCCCGCCGGAACGCCGAGTCAACGCTGACCGGGTTTCCGAAGGTGATGGTCCCGTTCAACACGTCGCTGAACGGAATGCCGTTGCAAAACGTCTCGCCGATCTGAACTTCGGAAAAGGCGGTCAACGCGAACATCAGGGCGATGTTCGTCGCTGGGCTCGGAGAGTACTTCCGCAGTGCGTCGATGGCGCCCCGGCCTTCCACCCGGGTCCGGTTGAGATCCCGGAACGGCCCGGCCAGGAAACTGTTGGTCACCACGATATTGCGTTTGTCCATGGTGATGCGCTGCTCGAAGGTATCTCCCAGCCGCCACTCATCAGCCAGCAGCCCCCCAAACGGAAAGATGCCGTCGGGTCCCTGAATGCCGGCGGTGGCGCCGTTGAGGCGGCCGATGACCCCGTTCTTGAGGGCAATTGCCCCGGCGGCGGAAGTAGCCGTGACGACGATGTCGGGGTCGTTGGCGCGGAGCGCCACATCGCACCCCACGAGGAATACCGCGCATCCGAGTGCGGCAGTGCCGACCATCCGGCGCCCGGAGCGGGCCATGGAAAGCTTGGTCATGTCGAGTCCTTCAAGGATGAAAGCCATGGTCGGCAGCCCTAAAACGCCACGTTGAGCCGGAAAGTGTAATACGTCGGCGCCGGGGTGGTCTGGAAGTCGCTGACCACGCCGATGCTGGTGCCGAAGTAGCCGGATTCCGGATCGATGCCGCTGTACTTGGTCAGGAAGCCGAGGTTTCGGCCCGAAAGGGTGGCGCTGATTCGATCGGCCGCGAACCAGCGGGCCCACTTGTCGGAGAAAGAGTAGGTGAAGGAGAGTTCCCGGAAGCGGATGAAGTCAGTCTTTTCCACGTAGCCGTACTGGGTGGCCAGGGGGTGCTGCCGGACCGCGACAGCCGCTGCCTGAACTTTGAGCGAGGACTTCGGGTCCATGTCGCCCTGGCAGTTGGTGCGGCTCTGGCAGCGAATCCGCTCGTTGCCGTTGAGCTGGTAGCCGCCCACCTTGGCGTCCACCAGCGCCTGGATCCGGAGCTTTTTCCCGAACAGGTCGAAGGTGTTGTAGGCGGTGAACTCGGCCGGCGGCAGCGACGGGCCGACGTAGATCGTGGTGTCTCCCACGAAGAGCTCGTTGCGGACATCCTGGGTCACCACTCCAAGGACGGTGGTTGGCGCCCACCAGGCTATGATCCCGTCGGCGTTCTTGTCCTGATAGGTGTACGGCCGCAGCCACCACGCCTGGATCGGGTAGCCCTCGATATCCGAGGTGGTGGTGCCGCGGCTGGGCGGGTTGCCACCCAGGCTCACGATCTTGCCCTTGTTGTAGGAGCCGCTCAAGGTCGTTTCCCAGGAGAAATTCCGGTTGTTGATGATGCCGGCATTGATCGACGCCTCGATGCCCTCGTTCTGGGTTTTCCCGATGTTCTCAAGACGGGTGGCGGCCGTACCGGCCGATGGGGCCAGGGTGCGGGCAATCAGCGCGTCCTTGCTGGACTTCTTGTAGTAAGTGAATTCGAGGCTCACCTTGCCATCGGCGAATCCGGCGTCGAAGCCGAGTTCGATTTCGGCGCTCCGCTCCGGCCGGATGCCCGCGTTGCCCAGCGAGGAGACCACCAGCCCCGGGCTGTCGATGCCGTCGACGTTGGTCGTCAGCGTCCCGAAGAATGGCAAGGCATCGTTAGGCCCTGGCTGACGGCCCGAGGCGCCATAGGAACCCCGCAGCCGGAGGCTGCTCAAGGCCCGCGCCTTGGGGAAGAACCCCTCGTCAGAGATTACATACGAAACGCCGGCCTTGGGGTAGAACACCCGCTGGAAATTGGTACCGAAGGCGCTGTTCTTGTCGGATCGCACCGCCGCCGTCAGGTAGAGCCGGTCCTTGTAACTGATGTTCTGTTCGGCAAAGAACCCGGCGGTGGCGGAAATGCTGGTGGCCTCGCTCACCGAGGGATTGCTGCCCGATTGCAGGGTGGTGCCGCCGGGGGAGAGATTTTCGGCGTAGCCGGCATTCCGGTTGAATTTCTCCTTGCCGTACTGGAGGCCGATCACGCTCTTCGCACCGACCTGATCGCCCATGCGATAGCTGGCGGTCGCGTTGGCATCGAGGGTGTAATTGAAAAAGGTGGATCGATTGTCCTGCCGGAAGCCGGTTCGGTAGATGGCGGTGAACGGCGTGCACTCATCGCGGCGGCAGAGGTCGCCGTCTTGCCGGCTGATGAAGTCGAGCCCGCCGACCACCCGGGCTGCCAGCCAGCTGGTGGGTCGATAGTTGAACGTCCCGCTGGTGATGGTCCGGTTGATATCCTGGTTCACCGTTTCGGAGAAGAACTCGTCCGGCGTGAACAAGCGGTACCCCAGGTTATTACGGACGCCCACGCCGTTGCCCGGCGTGATGATGTTGTTCTTGAAGCCGGGGCCTCCGTAGAGATTGGAGCCGAGGCCGGTGGTGTTGTTGTCAACCTGGGGCAGCCGCTGACTGCTGGTGACGAATCCGATGTTCACCTGCACATCGGCCTGCTCACTGACATTGGCACTCAGGTTGGCGCGCGCGTTCACCTTGCGGAGCGCATTGGGATGCCACTGCTCGTAGGGCACCTTGCCAATGTTCCGGGAGGCGAGGAGCCGCTCCCGAAAGGCGGCCGGCATGGTGATGACGCCGACCTCGTCCTCCCACTCACCCGACATGAAGTAGCGGATCGCATCGCTGCCGCCGCTGACCTGCATGCCGTACTGCTTGCGATTGCCGGTGGAGAGCGGGGATGCATCGATGTCCCGCCACGGGTTGTACGCGGTGAGGCTATCCACCGTGCAAGTGCGGGCCACCTGATCGGACAAACGGCAGACGGTAGCGTTGCTGGCGGTCGAGGAGCCGGTTCGCCACGCCCGGTAGTTGGAGGGATATTTATTCTCGTCCCGGATCATCCCTTGCTCGATGTAGGCGTTCCAGACCGGCCGGCCCGCCTTGCCCTTCTTGGTCTTGATGATGATGACGCCATTGGCGGCGTCGGTGCCGTACAGCGTGGAGGCGGAAGGGCCCCGGACCACGTCAATCGATTCGATGTCTTCCGGGTTGAGATCGTTGACCCGGCTTGGATTGGTACCGCCTACCCCGATCGAGGACGAATTCACATCACTGATCACCCGAATGCCGTCCACCACATAGATCGGGTTGTTGGACAGGGAGAGCGAACTGTTGCCCCGGATCCGGACCCGGGCACCGCCGCCGGTGATGTTGCCGGGGAGCACCTGGACGCCCGGCGCCTTGGCCACCAGCAGGTCGGACATATTGGCAATGGGGCTGGTTTTGACCATCTCGGTCACTTCGACGGTGGAAACGGCGTTGCTGATTTCCCGCTTCGCCTGATCGCCGGTGGCGGTCACCACCACTTCGTCGAGGGAGTAGGGTGTCAGCACCAGCGTGAAGTCGATCGTGGAGCCGCCAGCCTCCGAAACCGTGGTCGACTTGGTCGCCGAAGCGTACCCGATCTGCGACGCCCTGACCTGCCCCGGACCCGACGGCACGTTGCCGATTCGGTAGCGGCCCTCGGCGTTGGTGGCTGCTGTGAGGCTGGTGCCGACAACCACCACCCGAGCGCCAACCAGTGGTTGCCCATTGGCCTTGTCGGTGATCCGGCCTGACACCGTAACTTGCGCCGCGAGGGTGCCGGCTGATGCCAAAATCAGCCCGAGCGCCAGGAACGGTCGGTGGGTGAGTCGAGCAATCGTTGCGTAGATCATGATGTCCGGTCCCTCGAGGGGGTGAGAATCTCCGCCGTACTATTTGGCCCAGTCGGCCTTCCAGGCCTGTAAGGCATGGGGCGTGCCGCTTGGCGCCATGACGTAATGCTATGTATTACAATGGTTTAGCTAGTCCAAAACCGCTTCGCGTGTGAATTCGACACGCCTCACAATGGTCGTGATGTAAAGCAGACACGGTCGGCGGTCCGGCTCTCCCTGAACCATGTCCCCGAAAGTCCGTTAATTATGCGTCCGGAATGCCGAGGGATCAACCCTCCAGAAACCGGGTTGGAACGAGGCCGGCAAGGTCGAGAAGCTGCTTGGCCGGCCTCGCGTACGGAAGGAGGTCCGCCAGGTTTCCCTTGGCAAGCCGGATCTTCCCGCTCATCAGTGCGATCGCTGGGGAGGAATTGCCCGAAAGCACTTCCCGCCACCCGGCAGAGTTGGCGCGGAAAACAAACCTGGCGCGATCCAGTGCGTCGGGATTGGCTACGCCGGCCCCCCGACATGTCCCATGCCACAAGTCGAGCAGCACCGCGCAACGAGTTTCCCGGACACCATCGTCCAGTACCAGCGCGACCGCCCCCTCCCACTGGGCGGCCGCCTCCCGGTATTCGGCACTCCCGTTCAACGCGGCGCCCCACGCCTCGGCCCACTCCTGACTGAACGCCGCCAGCTCCACCGCTACGCCTCCCCGCCTGATGAGAAACGCGCCGCACCCCACCAGGGTGCTGCGCGTCGGGAAGGTAATGCACCGCGGAGTTCGGCTCCGTTGGAATTACCTTTCCCCTCGAGCACCCTGCCCCAGGAGACCGGCCCCATGACCACCGTCGTACCCGCCCCGGTCCGCGCGCCCACCGGTACCACGCTTTCCTGCAAGGGGTGGCACCAGGAGGCGGCGCTCCGAATGCTCATGAACAATCTCGATCCTGCGGTCGCCGAGCGGCCCGAGGATCTGGTGGTCTATGGGGGCACCGGCAAGGCGGCCCGCAACTGGGCCTGTTATGAGCGCATTGTCGAGACCCTGCGCCGGCTGGAGAACGATGAGACGCTGCTGGTGCAGAGCGGCAAGCCGGTCGGGGTGTTCCAGACTCACGAAGAGGCGCCCCGGGTCCTGATCGCCAATTCGCACTTGGTTCCGCGGTGGGCCACCTGGGACGAATTCCGTCGGCTGGAGGCGCTCGGGCTCACCATGTACGGGCAGATGACTGCAGGGTCGTGGATCTACATTGGCACCCAGGGCATTCTCCAGGGAACCTTCGAGACTTTTGCCGAATGTGCCCGCCAGCATTTTGGTGGCAGCCTTGCCGGCCGGCTGGTGGTGACCGGGGGCCTCGGCGGGATGGGGGGCGCCCAACCCCTGGCTGCCACCATGAACGGCGCCGCATTCCTCGGCGTGGACGTAGACGCCGCCCGGATCCAGCGCCGAGTGGATACGGGGTACTGCGATCGGATCAGTACTCGGCTGGATGAGGCACTGGAGCTGGTGCTGGCCGCCAAGCGGGACCGGCAGCCGCTCTCGGTCGGCCTGGTCGGCAACAGTGCCGAGGTGCTTCCGGAACTGGTCCGCCGTGGAATCCCGGTGGATGTGCTGACCGACCAGACCTCGGCCCATGACCTTCAGGTGGGTTACCTCCCCAGGGGTTGCTCAGTGGCCGAGGCCCCCCGGGTCCGGGAGGCTGATCCAGCGGGTTATGAGGCCGCCGTGCTCGACTCGATGGTCGTGCACGTCGAGGCGATGCTCGCGCTCAAGTACCGTGGGTCCGTGGTGTTCGACTACGGCAACAACCTGCGGGGCCAGGTGGCCGATCACCGGGGCATGGCGGAGGCGTTTCAAATTCCCGGATTCGTTCCCGAATACATTCGCCCGCTGTTCTGCCGGGGCGCCGGTCCGTTTCGCTGGGCGGCGCTCTCGGGAGATCCCACCGACATTGCCGTCACCGACGCCGAAGTGCTGGCCGCGTTCCCCGAGCACCAGGGGCTGCACCGCTGGATTGACACCGCCCAGAAAAAGGTCCAATTCCAGGGTCTGCCGGCCCGAATCTGCTGGCTGGAATACGGCGAGCGGGCCGAGATGGGACTCCGCTTCAACCGCCTGGTCAAGCTGGGCAAGGTCAAGGCGCCGATTGTCATCGGCCGGGACCACCTCGATACCGGATCGGTGGCCTCGCCCAACCGGGAAACCGAGGCAATGCTGGACGGCAGCGACGCTATCGCCGATTGGCCCCTGCTCAACGCTCTGCTCAATACCGCCTGCGGCGCCAGCTGGGTTTCCCTGCACCACGGCGGCGGAGTCGGGATCGGATACTCGATCCACGCCGGCATGGTGATCGTGGCCGATGGCACCGAGTCGGGCGATCGGCGGCTCCAGCGGGTGTTGACCGCGGACCCGGGCACCGGAGTGATGCGCCATGCCGATGCGGGCTACCCCGCCGCCATTGCGGTCGCCCAGGAACGCGGCGTCGACCTTCCGATGGTGAACGGCTCGTGATCGGTTCCGCACCGCTCGACGATTCCGCGGGGCTGGTGCGATGCCGGTCCTGAAAGGGATCGGCGCCTTGGCCCGCTGCCTCCCCGACGGACCTCAGGACGACGCCAACGTCATAGCCCGAGCGGCGTTGGTCTGGGAAGCCGACACCATCCGCTGGGTGGGGCCGGAGGCGCTGCTCCCCGAAGCCTTTCGCAAGCTCCCGGTAGAGGACGCTGGTGGCCGGCTGGTAATCCCCGGACTGGTGGACTGCCACACTCACCTTGCCTTCGGCGGCTGGCGGGCCGAGGAATTTGTCCGGCGGCTCCGCGGAGCCAGCTACCTCGAGATCGCCGCTGCCGGTGGCGGCATCGCCTCCACGGTCACGCAGACTCGCGCCGCCAGCACCGATCAGCTGCTCAGCAATTGCCGTGGTCACCTCGCCGGGATGGCTCGACTCGGCGTCACCACCGTGGAGGCCAAAAGCGGCTACGGGCTGACCCTCGATGAGGAACTCCGGCTGCTCGAGGTGTACCAAGCTCTTGCCCTCGGACCCCAGCGGATCGTGGCCACGTTGCTGGCCGCACACGTTGTTCCGGCGGAATTCCGCGACCGGCGGGACCAGTACGTTGCCGTCATTGTGGACCAACTGATACCGCGGGTGGCCCAACAACGGCTGGCCCGTTTCTGTGATGTGTTTGTGGAACACGCGGCATTCACCGTCGCGGAGGCCCGGGGCATCCTTGAAGCCGGAAAGCGCCATGGGCTCCGGCCCAAGCTCCACGCCGATCAGCTGAGCGATGGCGGCGGAGCGCTGCTGGCAGCGGAAGTCGGCGCCATTTCTGCCGATCACCTCGAGCATGCATCGGAGCAGGGCATGGTGGCGATGGGGCGGGCGGGCGTCGTGGCGGTGAGTCTGCCGTTCGCGTCGCTCTATCTCAACGTGGCGCCACTGCCGGCGCGCCGGATGCTGGAACTCGGCCTTTCGGTGGCGGTGGCCACCGATTTCAACCCCGGCTCCGCGCCCAGTTATCACCTTCCGATGGCAATGACCCTCGCCTGTACCCTGCAGCGAATGACCCCGGCCGAGTCACTCAAGGGGGCGACCATCGTCGCGGCGCGCGCTTTAGAGTTGCAGGGAGAGGTGGGATCGCTGGAGGAAGGAAAATCGGCCGACTTTGCAATCATCGATGCCGATTCAGTAGAACAGTGGCTCTATCACCTGCGCGAAAATGCCTGCCTGCGCACCGTGGTGCGGGGCCGGGAACTCTGGCGCGCCGCCTAGCCTAGGAGAGTTTTTTCTCCACCATCGCCAGGATTTCAGACTCCTGGACTGCCGCTGTCTCTTCCAGTATGCCCCCCTCCTTCATGATCTCTGCGATCGACGCCTTGTTCTTGATGGCGCTCGCGTTGGTCCGCACGTTGAGCCACGCCCCCCGCACTGCGGCGCGAGCGCAAATGGCCCCGACACCGGCATCCGACGCCGATGCGGGATTCCCGGTTTCCGCCATGGCACGCAACACTTCAAAGGCGCCGGAAGCCGTCTGCATTACTTGCCATGGCACCTCAAGGGCGCCGAGATTGGCTGCCTCCAA
Organism: Gemmatimonadales bacterium; assembly: GCA_031402135.1. GTDB lineage: Bacteria > Gemmatimonadota > Gemmatimonadetes > Gemmatimonadales > GWC2-71-9 > JABFSM01. Next base: position 15,300 of record JANNSC010000113.1, read on the forward strand.
CGCGATGGCGCGGGCAGTCTTCTCGGCGTCGGTTTCCTTGGGCAACCCCAGCGCCGCCATGACCCGATTGAAAGCCAGGGTGTCTTCATCCACCAGGCGGACCAGCTGTTGCTTGATGGCCTGACCCCGCTCGGCCCATCCGGAAAATTCCTCCCAGCGGGCATCCCAGCCACGCTTGTGGGCGGAGAGATTGGCCACCATCGTGCCCAGGGCAGCACCCAGCGCCCCGACCGCCGCGGCCACCGATCCGCCGCCCGGGGCCACCGATTCCGAGGCGGTCTCGTCGATGAACTGCCGCAGCGATAGCTGGGCCAGCCGCGTGCTGCCGCTATCCTGCAGCCGGTATTCGATGATGCGCTCCGCTGCGTTGAAGGGAGACAATTCGTCAAGCCCCAGCGATTTTACCGCGATCTTGATCAATTCGCTCTCCGACACCCCGACCGACCGCTGCTGCTTGCGGAGAAAATAGCGGCCGGCGGCAAGCAGGGCGCTGAGCGGAATCAGGCCGACTAGTTCCGAGCCGGTGACCCGGACCCCGCGGGCATCGGCCCGCCGGCAGGTTTCGTCAAAGGCCACGTGCAGCGGCGTTACGGCAATGTCGGTGAGGTTCATTGACACCTGGGCAATGCCGTACTCCTCGATGAACCAGCCAATCGCCTTGACTGCCTTGAGCGCCCCGGGGATCATCACCGGGTTGCCGTCCCGGTCCACCACGACCCTGCCGGAAACCGGATCACCTTCCCGCTTGGGACGGCCGCTCTCCCGGATGTCGTACGCTATCGCATTGGCGCGCCGGGTGGAGGTGGTGTTGAGGTTGGCGTTGAAGGCCACCAGAAAGTCCCGGGCGCCGATCACGGTGGCGCCACTCCTCGGATTAAACCGGGCGGGTCCGAAATCGGGTGCCCAAGCCGGATCGGCCAGCTTCCCGGGGAGCCCTTCGTACTCGCCGCTTCGGATCGCGGCCAGATTGCGGCGTTGCGGGTTTGGCTGAGCCGCCTCGTAGAGGTACACCGGAATGCCCAGCTCCCCCGCCACTCGCTCCGCCAGCCGCCGGGCGCAGGCGGCGGTTTCTGCCATGGAAATGCCGCTGATCGGAATCAGCGGGCAGACATCGGTGGCGCCCATGCGGGGGTGCTCCCCGGTGTGCTGCCGCATGTCGATGAGTTCCGCAGCCGCGGCGATTCCGCGGAACGCCGCCTCGACGACTGCGTCGGGAGCTCCCGCAAACGTCACCACCGTCCGGTTGGTGGCCTTGCCCGGATCGACGTGCAGCAATGTTGCCCCTTCAACCGACGCGATTCGGGCGGTAATTTGCCGGATCACTTCCGGGTTCCGCCCTTCGCTGAAATTCGGAACGCATTCGATCAACGCGGACATGGACGGTCGCCCGGTGTGGGAGTCGTGAAGCCGAAATCTACCTGAGGAAAATCCCAGTGCCGAAATCCAGCATTCCGGGAGGGGTCGACCGGCGGACCGCTATGGGGCTCTGCTCCGCCATCGGCCTGGGCGGCGGCCGGCTGCCTGCGGCGCTCTGGAGCAGCTGGGCGCTTTGGGGCACCGGGGTGGCGGCCCGGCAGGGCCCTCAGACTCCAGCCAAGTTTACCTGAATGGACGATTCTGGTCATTCCCTCGGCCCCCGCGGCCGCTACCTCGTGGCAGCACTGGGGTCGGCGACCGGGGTGGCCGTCTTGCTGCGCTTTCCCGACTTTTTCCGGGAATCGCCCTACCTCGCGGCGGTATCGGCGTCACTCCTGGTTCTGGCCCTCTCCGGAGTCTGGCCCTCCGTCATCACCCAGCTGGTCACCGGTGCCGCCACGCTGTACCTCGTGGTGCTGCCGCACGGCTCCGTTTCCCTGGCTTCGAACAGCGATCTCGGACGGCTGGTGGTATTCGCCGGGACGCTGGCTCTCGCCGATTTCCTGGCGTGGCGGTACGAGCGAACCGCGGCCGACGCGGTCGCTCGCGAGCGGGTGCTCCGACAAACCGAATCGCGCTACCGCCACGTCTTTGAGGAGGCCTCGGACGGAATCGTGCTGGCAGCGCCCGATGGACGCCTTCGGCTGGTCAATCGGCGCATTTCGGAGATGCTGGGCTACAGCGGCGAGGAGTTGCTTCGGCTTCCCCTGGCCAGTCTCTACGACCCCGCTGATCTGGCCCGCCGACCGATAGCCTGGGACGAGCTCGAGCACGCCTCGGTGGTGGTGCGGGAACGCCAGCTTCGCCGCAAGGACGGCTCGACCTTCACCGCCGAGTTGAGTGTCAGTCGCACCGCCGACGGCCTGGCGCACGCCATCGTTCGGGACATCACCGCTCGGAAGCGGTCGGAGGAGGCGCTTCAGGCCGAACGGGATCTCCTCGAGGGCATTCTCGCGACCAGCGTGGCCGGAATCCTGGTCGTCGATCCCGCCGGAAAGATTTTCTTCGCGAATCGCCAGGCGGAAACGGTGCTGGGGATGGATCACGCCCGGTTGATCGGGCTGGAGAAGTTCCCCGAGGGATGGCAGCTGCTCGGTCCCGAAGGGGGTCCGTTGCAGGAGGGGGAGCGGGCCACCCAGAGGGTGTTGGCGTCGGGCGAACCAGTGCACGACGCCCGATTCATCCTGACGCCGCCGGGGCAGCCGGGTCGCCTGCTGGCGGTTAACGCCGCACCGCTCAAGAATGCCTCGGGAGCCATCACGGCCGCGGTGCTCTCGGTGCGCGACATCACCGAACAGGACGCGGTCCAACGCGCCCTTCGAGAGCGGGAGGATCAGTTCCGGCTGATCACCGCCGCGGTGCCTGGTGTGGTCTATCAGTACGTTGTCGGTGCGGACGGAGACGAGCGGTTCACCTTTGTTGGAGCGCGAGCTGGCGAATTGTTGGGGGCCAGTCCGCAAGCGATCCTCGCCGATCGGCACAACGCCTGGACCGGGGCCAATGTCGAAGATCGGCAACGAATGAGTTCTGCGTTCGAACTCGTCACTGAATCGCTGGCACCGTGGAGTTTCGACTTCCGGGTGAGCGGGCCGGAGGGACGAATCCGCTGGCTCCGCGATATTGCGACTGCGGTGCCGGCCGATAACCCGCCCCGGGTGATCTGGACCGGAGTGATGGTCGAGGTGACCGAGCAGAAGCGGGTGCAGGAGGAGCTGCTGCACTCTCAGAAAATGGACAGTCTGGGCCGGTTGGCCGGCGGAGTGGCCCACGATTTCAACAATCTGCTGACGGTCATTCGGGGCTATGCCGACGGGCTCGGCGCAACCTTCAGCGACAATGATCCCCGGGCCGCTGAAGTTCGCGAAATTCGGGAGGCCGCCGACCGGGCCACATCGCTCACCCGGCAGCTCCTCGCGGTCAGCCGGCGTCAGGTGCTGGTGCCGACCGAAGTGCACCTGAACACGCTGGTTCAGGAGATGGAGCGGATGCTGCGCCGGGTGATCGGAGAGAACATCGTGATGGTAACCCGGCCCGATGGCAATGTGGGAACGGTCCGGACCGATCCGGGCCAGCTCGAACAGGTGCTCCTGAATCTGGCGGTCAATGCCCGTGACGCCATGCCGGCCGGTGGCACCCTCACCATCGAAACCCGGCGCCGTATGCTGGAGTCGCCAGGGGTCGAGCCCGAAGTCCTCGGTGTGCCGGCGGGCGACTACGCTGAACTGTGCGTAGCCGACACCGGCGTCGGCATGAATGGAGAGATCCGAGCCAAGATCTTCGAACCGTTCTTCACCACCAAGCCGGTGGGCGAGGGCACCGGTCTCGGACTGTCGATGGTCTACGGAATCGTGCAGCAGAGCAGTGGCGCCATCACGGTGGAAAGCGCCCCCGGCCGGGGTACCACCGTCCGAGTCTTCCTGCCCCACCTCGCCGCCAAGGCGGTTCGGACCGCCGGCGCCCCGCCCCTGGAAGGAGCCCAGCGGGTACCCCAACGCCGGGCCACCGTGCTGCTGGTCGAGGACGACGATCGGGTGCGCCAGCTCGCCCGCCGGGTCCTGGAGCAGTACGGCTTTGGGATCAGGGAGGCACGCAACGGGGACGAAGCGCTGGCACTGTTCGACGAGCCGAGTCGGTGGGTGGACGCCGTCGTGTCGGACGTGGTGATGCCGGGCATGAACGGGAGGGAATTGGTTGGAAGGCTCCGGCTCCGGCGGCCCGATCTGCCGGTGCTGTTCTTGTCGGGGTACACCGGAGAGGAAATGAGCGAGGTGGTGCGCGGCCACCCGCATCAGGCCTTTCTGCAGAAACCGTTTTCCCCCGAGGCTTTGGCAGCAGCCCTCGAAGATCTGCTGGCCGGCCTGCCGACTACACCGCCGGCCACTGCTGGGTAACGCAGTGAATCGCACCGAGGCCCCACACCAAATCGGTGCAGCCGATGACAATCACCCGCCGGGTGGGGAAAAGCGCTTGCAGAATCTGGCGGGCGGCCTCGTCCCGGGAATGCTGGTAACCCGGGAGCAGGACCACTTGATTCGCAATGTAGAAATTGGCGTAGCTGGCCGGAAGCCGCTGGCCGTCGTGGTACATTGCCGGGGGCATCGGCAGCGGCACCACCCGGAGCAGCTGGCCGTCCTGGTCGGTCATGGACCGCAGTCGGGCAAGGTTGTCCTGTAGCGGGGCCCAGTTCGAGTCCGCCGGATCTTCCTCCACCACCGTCACCACCGTCCCGGCATTGACGAACCGGGTCAGATCGTCCACATGCCCGTCGGTGTCGTCGCCCTCGATCCCGTCTCCCAGCCAGAGAATTTTCCGGGCTCCGAGGTGCTGGCGCAACGCCGATTCGATTTCCAGCTTGGAGTGCCCCGGATTCCGGTTCGGATTGAGCAGGCACTGCTCGGTGGTGAGCAGGGTTCCGGCGCCGTTCACATCGATGCTGCCGCCCTCGAGAATCAGCCCGGGTGAGACGACC
>JANNSC010000114.1:0-5139 GCA_031402135.1 Gemmatimonadales bacterium
CGCCTCGTCCTGGTGGATTCGGCGCGCACTCCGGCCTGGGTGGCGGTGAGCATGATGTGCAAGTTAAGAAGGCATAGGGGTTTGGGGCTACCCTCTACCCCAGAGCCCGGAGGACGACCCCCTTCAGGTACCCGGTTTCGGGGATGGTCAGAACCTCAGGGTGGTCCACCCCCTGGCCCAGCTGTTCCACCACGGCGAGCAACCGTCCGCTGTCCCGCCCGGCGGCTACAATGCTCTCCAGAAATTCTGCTCTCCGAACATGGAAGGAGCACGACGCGGAGAGCAGGATGCCGCCGGGATTTAGCAATCGCATGGCCCGGAGATTGATTTCCTTGTAGCCCTTGAGCGCCTGGGGGACCGCCGCCTTCGCCTTGGCAAAAGCGGGCGGGTCCACGACAATGGTATCAAAGCGGATCCGGGCCCGCTCCAGCGCACGCAACACCTCGAAGGCGTCTCCCTGATCCCACCGAATATTGGTGAGCCCGTTGAGCTCTGCATTTCGGGCCCCGCGCAACAGCGCATCGGAGCTGGTGTCCAGCGCCATCACGTTGGCCGACCGGCGGGCAAGGTGAAGCGCGAACGACCCGTGGTAGGCAAAGCAGTCGAGCGCCTGACCCCCGGGGACCGCCAGCGCGCCGGCCCGGATGCGGTTGGGGCGTTGATCGAGAAAGGCGCCGGTCTTTTGTCCGGTCCACGGTGCCGCGTAGTACCGGACGTCCGACTCCTTGACTTCGATCTCTTGAGGAACGGTTCCGTACACCAGTTCGACCGTTTCCGGGAGCGCTTCATGGCGTCGGACCGAGGCATCGTTTCGGAGCAAGATTCCATCGGGGCGGAGGACTCGAACGAGCGCATCGAGGATGGTGGCACGCATCGTCTCGAGTCCCGCCGAAAGCAGCTGAACCACGAGCCACCGATCGTAGCGATCGACGATCAGCGACGGAAGCCCATCGCCTTCGCCATGGACCACCCGGTACGCGGTGGAATCGATCTCCCGCCGCAGGGCAGCCGCCCGGCCCAGGCGTTCCTCCCACCACGCCGGGTCGACCGGGCGGTCGCTCTGCTCCAGCAACCGGAGCCGGATCTGTGAATGGGGCGAGTGGAGCGCTTGGCCCAGAAATTTGCCGCGCTCGTCCTGCACCGAGACGACGCCTGGGTCGGGTGGGGCGTGGGAGACGTCGCTGGCGTAGATCCAGGGGTGGCCCTGGGCCCAGCGGTCAGCGCCGCGCCGGGAGACCACCGCACGCGGTCGAGAGTGGGTGGTCATCCGGCTCCCGCTATGATTCGCTCCATGCAAGGGAATCTAGCGGCGCTGCTCCGGCTGATCCTGGTTACCGACGACCACCTGATCGAGGGCCGGGAGCTGGTGGAGCTCTGTCGCGCCGCAGTACGCGGGGGGGTCACCAGCGTGCAGCTCCGGCTCAAGCTGGCGTCGTCGAGGGAATTGGTGACCGCCACGCGTGCATTGGTGGGTGCGCTGCCGGTTCCGGTCCTGGTGAACGATCGGCTGGACGTGGCGCTCGCTTCAGGAGCGGCAGGAGTCCATCTGGGGCCCGACGATCTGCCAGTAAGCATGGCTCGACGAGTAGCACCGGCCGAATTTGTTATCGGGGCGTCGGTCGGATCCAGAGGAGAGGTGGCCGGGGGCGCCGGCGCCGACTATTGGGGGGTGGGACCGTGGCGAGCGACCGCTACCAAGCCGGACGCCGGCACCCCGCTCGGGCCGATGGGATTCGCCGGGATTGTGGCGCTTGCGGGCGGAGTGCCATGCGTGGCGATTGGTGGGGTAATTCCGGAGGATGTGGCCGATGTACAAACGGCGGGCGGCGCCGGCGTGGCGGTGATATCGGGGATTCTAGCGAGTGGTGACATTGCCGGGGCGGCGGCGAGGTACCGCTGGCCGGGTAACGCGTGAACGGCTGGATGTCACCAGGCCAGCGTCGGTTCGGTTGATGCGATCAGCTGCTCCCGGGTCCACCCCGGCTGCAACTCCACCACCTTGAGCCCGACTGGAGTGACGTCGAGCACCGCCCGTTCGGTGATGATGCGATGGACGCAGCGTTCGCCGGTGAGTGGGAGGGAGCACTGCTGCAGGATTTTTGGTTTTCCGTCCTTGGAACAGTGTTCCATGACCACGATCACTCTTCGCGCGCCGGCCACCAGATCCATTGCACCACCCATCCCCTTGACCATCTTTCCGGGAATCATCCAGTTCGCCAAGTCCCCTCGCTCGGAGACCTGCATCCCCCCGAGAATGGTGAGCGGCACGTGGCCGCCCCGGATCATGGCAAAGGAGGTCGCGCTGTCGAAATAACTGGTGCCGGGAAGTTCGCTGACCGTCTCCTTGCCGGCGTTGATCAGGTCGTGATCCTCCTCCCCTTCCCAGGGGTAGGGGCCGACACCGAGCATGCCGTTTTCTGACTGCAGGACCACCTCGACTCCCTCGGGAAGACAGTCCGCAATCATCGTCGGCATCCCGATGCCGAGGTTCACGTAGTAGCCGGTCTGGTCATTGAGGGAGAGCAATTCCTTGGCGGCTCGCTGGACGATTGCGTCCCGGATATCGCTACTCATGGGCGCTTCCTGACGGTGCGGCGTTCGATGAGATGCGAGGGGGCCTTGGCCTGGAAGATCCGCTGCACGAAAATCGCGGGGGTGTGCACCAGGTCTGGGTCCAGTTGTCCCGGCTCAACCAGGTGCTCCACTTCGGCAATGGTAACCCGCGCGGCCATTGCCATCATCGGGTTGAAGTTCCGGGCGGTCTTCCGGTATACCAGATTGCCGAAGCGATCGCCCTTCCACGCCTTGACCAGCGCGTAATCGACCCGGATGGCCCGCTCCAGGAGGTAGCGCCGGCCCTCGAATTCCCGGACCTCCTTGCCCTCCGCCACCTTGGTGCCAACCCCGGTGGGCGTGAAGAACGCCGGGATCCCGGCCCCGCCGGCTCGGATCCGTTCCGACATGGTGCCCTGGGGGGTGAGTTCCACTTCAATCTGCCCCGCCAGCAGCTGTTCCTCGAAGGTTTTGTTTTCGCCGACGTAACTGGAAATCATCTTGCGGATTTGCCGGTTCTTGAGCAGATGCACCAGGCCGTGTTCGCTGGTACCGGCGTTGTTGGAGACGATGGTGAGGTCGCGGGCGCCGAGGTCCCGCAGGGCAAAGATGCATTCCTCGGGGACCCCGGCAAGGCCGAAGCCGCCGACGCAGAGGGTGGCCCCGCTGGGTATGTCGGCGCATGCAGTAGCGGCGTCAGAGAAAACCTTGTTCACGAGGTACGTCTCCCGTCGGCATCAAGGCCCGGAAATATACGTGGCAGCGCTCCAGAGCGGGCCGAGTTCATGTGGCCGGATGACGGAGCAACAGTGCGGTGGCGGTTGCAAGCGCAGCGAGATCGATCCCGGTCCGTCCCGGAAACGCATTCACCAACGCCTCAGTGGCAACATTCCCTGGCGCCCCGGGCGCGTAGGGGCAGCCGCCGATCCCTCCGGCGCTGGCATCAAACGTCCGGATGCCCATCGACTCGGCGGCGCGGGCGTTGTCAATCGCGTTGCCGAAGGTGTCGTGGAAGTGCAGGGCGAGCGGGACGGCTGGGGGGCCGGATTGCTGGATGGCCGAGAGGAGGAGGGAGAGCAGCCGTCGCACTTCGTCCGGTGATGCCTTGCCGATGGTGTCTCCAATGGAGAGCTCGGTGCAGCCGAGGTCCCGCAGCTGGCGGGCCACCCCGAGCACTTTATCTGGTGCAATCGGCCCCTCGAAAGGACAGTGAAAAGCGGTTGAGATGTAGCCGCGCACCGGGACCGTGGACCGAGCCAGCACCGGGACAAATCGCTGGAGCGTCTCGGTGATTGACGCATTGGTGTTTTTCCGGCTAAACGATTCGCTGGCCGCGGTGAACACCGCCACCTTGTTGACCCGCGCCGCGAGGGCCCGCTCCAATCCTTGCAGGTTTGGCACCAGTGCCATGTACGTCACCCCCGGCGCCCGCCTGATACGCTCGAATACTTCGTCTGCATCGGCAAGCTGCGGAAGCCACTTCGGGCTCACCAACGACGACACCTCGATCTCGTCGAAGCCGCAGCCCGAGAGCGCATCGACAAACGCCACCTTGACGTCGGTCGGTACGATTCTGGACTCGTTCTGCAGCCCGTCACGCGGTCCGACCTCGACGATACGGATTCGATCATCGCTCATCGGGGGCCTCGGATCCTTCGGATGGCCCGCAGATGTTCTCCGTAGGTGCGAGTGAAAACGTGCTTGCCGCCCGGACCCGCGACGAAATAGAGATACGGCACCGGCGCTGGATCGAGCACCGCCTGAATGCTCTTGCGGCTCGGTGCGCCCACCGGGCCGGGCGGGAGGCCGCTCCGGAGGTAGGTGTTGTACGGGGAGGGGAACTGGTAGTCCTTGTCGAAGAGCCGAGGCTTTCTGGCTCCCGCAGACAGCTGGATGGCGTACTGCACCGTGGGGTCGGCCTGGAGCGGCATCCCGATGCGGAGGCGGGTGCGGTAAACCGCCGCCACCAACGGCCGATCCTCATCGACTTTCGCCTCGCCCTCGACCAAACTCGCCAGCGTGACCACCGCCAGCCGATCGAGGCCCTGGGCCGCCGCTGACTGATCCCAGGCCGGTTCCCAATCGGCCTGAAATGTCTCCGCCATTTCTGTCACCACCGCCTCGGCCGTCACCCCGGAAGCGAAGAGATAGGTCTCGGGTCGGAGGAAGCCCTCGAAGGTTGCCGCGGGCACCCCGAATCGCCGCAGCAGCGCAGTGTCCCGGGTTGCCGCCAGGAACTGGTCCCGCGGAACGCCAAGACTTTTCAGAGCGGCGTCCGCCATATCCGCCAGGGTGAACCCCTCGGGAATCGTCAGTTTCGACAGAATGGCGCGCCCGCTCACCAGGGCATGGAGCGTGGCGCGGGCTCCTTGTCCTCGGATGAACTCATACGGGCCACTTTGGATCCGGCGCTCATAGCCCGAAAGCCGAGCGACCAACTTGAACCACGGCCTCGACCCGATGATGCCGTGCGCCGCGAGGCTGTCGGCAACGATCCGGACGGTTGCGCCGGGAGGAATGGTGACTCTTTCCCTTGGCGCATCGAGCTCGGGGCCGGCGCAGCCGCCAACCAGCACGAGCAGTGCG
>JANNSC010000115.1:0-5683 GCA_031402135.1 Gemmatimonadales bacterium
ACGGCCCCAGGTGGATATGCATCCGCCTTTGTCGTGACAGACTCATCAAACGCCAAGTTCGCGCCGATGGTCGGGTTGGTGTTGATCTCCCAGACCTGAGGCTGGCCATCCCGCAATCCGTAGTCGATCCTTCCATACTCCACTCCCCCAAGCGCGATCATGCGGCGCAGCCAGGGCTCGTGGGGGTTGTCTCCCACGTATTGCAGATCTGCATCGGCGGCGCTCCGGTCGGTGATCCTCCCCTCGAACTTGGTCATTCTTTCCCGGCTCCGGGTCATGGAGCGGGGCACGATGTCGGATCCCAAGATCATGGCCGAGTATTTGGTAAATACGCCCTCGGCGTCTGCGGTGTGGCTGTATTCCACGATGAGGAGATCCCGGAGCCGATGCCCGCGAATCATGGCGAGCAGCAATGCCCGCACCAGCGAGCCCTCATCGTGGAGCAGCGGCGACAGCGCCCCAGTGTGTTCCGGCTCGGAGCGGATGAAGACGGGAAATCGGCGGCGGGGGTCCCACTGGGTCGCACGGGTCGCGCGAAAGCTGTTCACGCCGGTGTCGAAGGCCGCCTGAAGCAGCGCACCCCGACGAAGCCAGCGGGTCGGATCGTTGAATAGGCCGGTGGACGGCGAGGCCTCGGCCAGGGCGTGTCGGGCGCGAATGACCAGTGCCGTTTCGGTCGTGGTCAGCTCATCCAGGCCGGTGAACAGGTAGGCGCCGATCGGGAGCACACCGGTTTCGAACACCTCCTCATAGGTGAGGACAGTGACGAGTCCGGCGACAGCAAGGCCATCGGTCTTGAGATAATCGCCAATACCAAAGGTCGTCCCCCGAGGCGCCAAGACGTAAATCACCGTGGAAGAGCCTCCTGGCGCCAGCGTCGAGCGACGATGGCGGAGATACTCAAGTTGCCTGTCACGTTGGCCATGGTCTTGAACAGGTCGGGGATGGTGTCGACCACGTTGGTCAAGACGACACCCTCCAGTGGGATGCCCAGGGCCAAGTAGACCGGCGTCGTGGTCCAGATGGCCCCACTGGGAAGCCCGGGAGTGGCAAAACTCTGCAGCGTCAGCGCGAGCACCCCAACGCCAAGGGCGGCCGGATCCGGATGCAATCCGTACATATGCAGCAGGAACAGCATCTGGAAATTCGCCGAGATCGCCATATTGAGTTTGAAGGTGGAGACGGCAAACGGCAGAGTGAAACCGATCACCTCCTCGGGAAGTTGCAGACCTCGCCGAGCGGCATCGAGCATCGCGGGGAGACAGGCCAGCGAAGAGCGGGTGGAAAACGCCAGCAGCTGCACCGGAAGGAGCGCCTTCGCGAATCGCCCGACGCCCACCTGGCCAAGCCAGGAGGTGAGCGGGTACAGGACAATGGTTCCGGCCGCCAGCAGTGCGCTGACCACCACCACGTAGTACACCAGGGCGGACACCATACTCGCTCCCGATCGTGCGGTCGAGACCATCGTGAGCACGAAGACCGCAAACGGGAGCGCCCGAAACAGCAGGCCCGCCAGCGTGAAGCACCAATCGGATACAGCCTGAGCCAGGTCCAGCACCAGTTCCCTGCCTCGACCGGGGACGGCTCTCAATGCGGCACCAAACAGCAGGGTCGCGACGATCAGCGGGAGGAGGGCGCCGTCCGCAGCTGCCCGGATGAGATTGGCCGGCACCAGGTTGACCAGCCAATCCCGCACAGTGGGCACCGGCGGGGGCGCTCCCGCTGATCCCGCGGCGTCAATGGCACCACGGAAAGCGGCTCGGCTGGCGTCGTCGAGCGGAAACCAGTGCAGAACCGACTGCCCGACAACGACCGTCACCATCGCTCCGGCCGCTAGAAACGCCAGACACCAAGCGAGTGACCACCACCCCAGACGGCTCGCCTGGCCCGTCCCGGCCCGGCCGAGCGTAACGAGCAACATCGAGACCATGAGCGGCAGTGTCAGCATCTGCAGGGCGGCCAGCCACACTGCGCCGAACGGTTCGAGAATCGCGATAACCTGATTCCATGCCGAGCTCGGCCACCGGTAGGCGGCCACCCCACTTAGCAGCCCGGCGGCCATCCACGCGAGCACCCTGCCCGACGATGGAAGCGCCTGGACGGGCTGAGTGGGGCCGTCGGGAGCAGTGACCGCCGTCATTGGGGAGCCGGTTGCCCCTTGTCGTAAAACGTCGCCAGATCCTTCTTCAGCTGCGCCAGTGCGCCCAGGTGCAAGTACATCATATGGCCCGACTCGTAGTATCCGTAGCTGATGTTCTTCTCCAGGGCCGGGTCGAGCCCCATGTGCTGGAGGGTGTACTCGGTTTCAAAAAACGGAGTGGCAAAATCGTAGTACCCGCTGGCCGAGAACACGCGGAGATACGGGTTCTGGCTCATTGCCTGCCGCAGGTCCTCCGACACATCCGGAATCGGCCAGCGTCCCCCGGCCACCCGGTGCCGATGGTCCCAGTCCGCCCCAACCAGGGGGTAGTTGGTGGTGCGATAGACGGTCCCGCCGTCGTAGTGGAGCTCGCTCTGGAGATACTGGTTGATCGCTGTGGTGAAGGGCCCGTTGATGGCAACGTTGGCGGCGTCATACTCGGGTGACTCGCCGCCGGCATCGTGATCCATCCCGAGAAAGCGGGCATCGAGCCGTCCCACGGTGCGCTGTTTCCCTCGGAGCAGTTCCTTCTGGAACCGGTCGGGGGTGACGCGGAGCCGGGCCCGGCGGATGAATTCCTCAGAGAGGCCGGTGTACTGGTGCAGCTTCGTCACCACCGAGTCCCGCTCCGCATCGCTCAGGCGGGAGCCTTGATTCAGGGCATGCTGATAGCCACCCATTGAATACTCCCGAACTTCCTGAAGCAGCCGGGGCAGGCTCGAGTGCTCCTGGGGCAGCGCCTTGTGATACCACGCCGTCGCGGTCATCGTCGGGAGATAGAGCTGGTAGGTGATTTCAAGGCTGTAGGGCGGGCTCCCGAAATCCACGTAGCTGTTGAGCCAGGAGGAAACCAGAACCAGCCCATTGAGCGGCATCCCTCGGTCCTGCAGGGCATTGGCCAGTCCGGCCGCGCGGGTGGTGCCGTACGATTCGCCGAGCAAGTACTTGGGGGAGTTCCAGCGCCCGAACACCGTAGCGTAGCGCAGGATGAAATCGCCGAAGGCACGGATATCCTGATCGGTCCCGAAGAAGTCCTTTCCCTGCCCCTTGCCGACGATCCGGCTGAACCCGGTGCCCATCGCGTCGATGAACACCAGGTCTGTGCGGTCCAGGAGACTGAACGGATTGTCGGCGACGGTATAGGGGGCCGGCGGGGTGGGCTCCGCGTCGCTGGTTTCGACCCGGATCGGAGCGAACGATCCAAGATGCAGCCACACCGAAGACGATCCCGGCCCACCGTTGAAGAGAAAGGTGATCGGTCGGCGCCGGAGGTCGGCTCCCTCCCTGGTGTAGGCGACGTAGAACATGCTCCCGATCACCGCGCTCGAGTCATTCTTGAGCAGCAGGTTTCCGGCCCGGGCCGAATACTTGATCGCCTGGCCGTCGATGGTCACGCTGTGCGCCGTGACCGAGGACGATTCGGCTGGAATCGGGCTCTGGCTGCTATCGACCGGAGGCTTCGCCGATGGTTGGGCGGCCAGTGGGTTCGCCACGAAAACCAGCCCGATGGCCACCTTGCAAAATGGAAAACGGATCATGGTCGGCTGCGCACCTCGGGTTGGGGTTCACTTGCCACATTCGGCTGAGCATCCAGACCAGCGTCACTCCGGCTGCTTTCGCCAGACCTACACATACTCTCCCTTCCGGGCGAGCATGGACCTCACGCCCCGCCGGCCCTTTGGCCTTGAGAACCGGTACTTGTTCGCGCGCGCTCGTTGTGGGAATTCATCAGGAATTCAATACGACGCACGCCAGCAATCGGCCAGCCCCTGCCAGACGATCACACCGGGCGCTGGGGATCGCTGCCGGAGCTCGAACCATCGTGGGGCCGTCGGTTGACTGCAACGGCGAGCCGAGCCGCTACCGCTTCGATCTGGCTCCGACGACGCCGAGCCCAGCCTGGGAGACTCAAGGCCCCCAGTCCGAAGGTGCCGAGTCCCATCGCCGCCATGAATCCAATCCCGGCAATCGAACCGCTACTGCCGAGGCCACCGGTCAGGGCGGTGGTGAGAAATATTGCCGCCGCCCCGCTGATGGTGAGCATTCCACCAATCATCAAGGCCCGTGAATTTCCTCGTACGGTCTGGAGTCGGAGCCGGTGTCCGGTTGGGGTGGGCTCGACCAGGGCCTGCAGATTGCCGTTGGTCCACTGTCGAAATGGGCCATCATAGCGCACGGTACCTCGGGCCTCAAATGTGTCGCGCAAGTCGCCGACCAGCCGTTCCCAATCCGAGTCGGTAAGGGGTCGGTCGAACTCGACGGTCTGTCCCACCCCGATTGTCAGCCCCATGAACCGCAACGGCACTGGAGGTCTGGCTGTTTCCAGTGAACGGGCGGCCTGGGCGATGGACTCCGGTGAAATACCGACTTCCCGGCCGATCTCCTGCAGCGCCGCCAGCGTCATGCCCTTGCCCTCCGCCGGCACCGGCAGCGTGGTCGGCTCCGTCTCCGAGGCCCGCTCGAAGATGGCAGCAACCTCTTCGTCAGTATACCGTCGTTCGCTCATCACCACACCAGTTCATCGAAGTGGAAGTACCAGTCAATTGCGTCACGGTGCGCCCGCCCCGCGGAAACCCGCGGGGTGCGACCCCAGGCCCGACGGACCCCTCCGGTGTGGAGCACCCGCAAATCCCCGCGCCTACGTGGTCCAGGCTCCAGCCCGCCACTCAAGAAACCAGTGGGATGCGTAGGCCAGCGGCCACAGAAAGAGCAGAAATCCGGTCACGCTGACGCCCCACCACACCGTGACGGTGTGCTCCGTTACCAGCGTGAGGAGGCTCGGCCCCCCACCGGGGCGCAGCACGAACGCGGTTACTCCAAGGGCCATTCCAAAAAGAGTCGCGGCAAGATAAAGACTGCCCAGACTGATCAGTGCGCGGCGCAGCCCCCGGTGCTGCTCAAAAGGGTCCTGGGTGAGGCCACCCACCCAGAGCCCAATCGCCGGCGAGAGGAGCACGCCGCCCCAGAGCGCGTCGCCGAAGGCTCGGCTACCCAAAAGCGCGGCCAACCCTCCCCACGCGAGGCCGGTCACGACGAAGTACACTCTCCGGTGCAGTATCGCAATCACTCCCGGGTGCTGGGGCCGGGCGGAGGCGGCGCCGGCACATAGTGCTCGGTTCCTTCGGGCTTCCATTGGCCATTGCCCACCGCGGACTCCGCCATGAAGCGAAAGCGCCGGGGTCCCTCGCGCGTCATCGTCACCCGGATCATGTCCCGGTTCGGCCCACTTCCCCGTGGGGTCCAGAACTGGAATCCATCGGGAATCCGACGGCCTTCCAGCGCCTCCACGGCACCACCAGCACGCAGGCCGTAGTAGAGATAGGTAGAATCCGCGGCACGGTAGCTGAACATGCTCACGCCCTCACGGGGGCCAGTCGCGACACGCCACGTCGACCGGCACACCATGTGGCGGCGTCCGGCGTTGAGCCAAGCGCACGTTTCGACCAATTGCTCCTCCGCTGGACGCTCCTCAATCGTCCAGGCACCCTCGAAAAAGGTGAGCGCTTCGTGCGCGGGGGATGGGGTCATCGGCGTCGCCGACGT
>JANNSC010000116.1:0-2126 GCA_031402135.1 Gemmatimonadales bacterium
TCCGCGAGTGGCTTCCAAGCTGGATTTCCAAGGGCTGGAAGCGCAAAGGTGGCGCGATCGAGAATCTCGAGCTGTGGCGGGCGCTGCAGCATTCGCTGACGTTGCACGATGCCCAGCTGGCCTGGGTCCGCGGCCACAACGGTCATCCCCGAAACGAGTATGCCAACGACCTGGCGGTTCGGGCCGCGCGCGCCCAGGAAACCTCGGCGGGAATCGTCACGTCAGGCTTCGGCGCCTGGCTCGACCGGAAGCGGGCGACGGGGCAGTACACTGAGTATGATCCGGAGGCGACCTTCGCCGAACTCGACGACCGGCTGGAGCGCGCCGAGCGATTTCCGCTCGATTTGGACGCCCTTTCTGCCGCCCCAGGAGATTGAGGAATGGACCAACTCACCCGGTTTGCTCAGCGGCTGGTCGAACAGCTCGCCGCCGGCGGGGGCAGCGCGCATCGACCGGTGTCGGTCGGAACACTTCGGGAGAAGATTCTCCCCTACCGGAGCCACCGGCGGGCACTCGGGTTGGCCAGCGTGGAGGACTATGAGACAGTGCTCCTCCGACTGGTGGCGGAGGAGGGCGGCTACGTGAAGACGGTTCCGACCGCCGCCGCCGAACGCTGCCGGGAGGTGCTTGCCGAGACCAATCCCGACCTCGGCGTGCTCGATGAAGTCGCCGATTCCACCATCCAGGTGACCTCCATCGCCGCGGCGCGCATTGTTGCGGATGAGGGGGCCGGGGTGGCGCAGGTGGCACCGGTGGTGCAGCGCGAAGAAACGACAATTCCCCCTCCGGAGCCGGTCGCCCCTCTCCGGGTTCCGCTACCCGTCACCCCGTGCACCGCGAAGGATTCTCCCGCGATGGCCGACGCCTGTGCCCACTGCGCCAAGCCAATTCCCACCGGTCGCCAGGTGGTGTTCTGTCCCTGGTGCGGCGAACGGCTGATGCCGTTCACCTGCACCCGGTGCGGCACCGAACTCGATTCCGAATGGTCTCACTGCATCACTTGTGGTGCCCCAGCGAAGGACCCCTTCAGGTTCACATGACCTCGCCGACTGATATCGTTTTTCTCTCCGGGGTCCGGACCGGGTTCGGCAGCTTCGGTGGAACCTTGAAGGAGCTGACCGCTACCGATCTGGGGGCCGCCGCCGCCCTGGCCGCCATCGAGCGTGCCAAGATCCCGGCCACCGACATCAACCACGTCGTCCTCGGCAACGCGATGCAGACCTCGGCGGATGGCGCCTACATCGCCCGCCACGTGGCGCTCCGGGCCGGCTGTGCCATCGAAACCCCCGCGCTCACCGTCAATCGGCTGTGCGGGTCGGGCTTCGAGGCAATTGTCCAGGGAGCCCAGCAGATCCTGCTGGGCGATTCACGCGTGGTCCTGGCCGCAGGTGCCGAATCGATGAGCCTGTCGCCCCATGTGGTTCGCGGCATCCGGTGGGGCACCAAGCTGGGCGCAGCGCCGGTGCTCGAGGACCTGCTCTGGCAAGGGTTAACCGACGCGGGCTGCGGTTGTCCGATGGGGATTACCGCGGAGAACCTGGCAGCCGAGTATGGCATAACCCGCGCCGAGGTGGATGCCTACTCGTTGCGGAGCCAGCAGGCGGCCAAGGCAGCGTGGGATGCGGGATGGTTTGGTGACGAGCTGTGCCCAATCATGATCACCAACCGGAAGACCAAGCAATCGGAACCGTGGGCCCAGGACGAACACATGCGTCCCGAAACGACGCTCCCGGGGCTGGCCAAGCTGCCTCCAGTATTCAAGAAGGACGGAGTGGTCACCGCAGGGACAGCCTCGGGCATTTCGGATGGTGCCGGCGCCTGCCTGCTCGCCTCGGCCGACTACGCCAAGGAGAAGGGTCTCGCTCCGCTGGGACGGTTGGTGTCGTGGGGGGTGGCCGGTGTCCGGCCCGAAGTGATGGGCATTGGGCCAGCGCCGGCGGCGCGTCAGGCGCTCTCTCGCGCCGGGATGACCATGGCCCAGATGGATCGCGTCGAAGTGAACGAGGCGTTTGCCGCCCAATACCTTGCGGTGGAAAAGGAACTGGGGCTGGACCGGAGTATCACCAACGCGGAGGGCGGCGCGGTGGCGCTGGGCCATCCGCTGGGGGCGAGTGGTGCCCGGATCA
>JANNSC010000117.1:0-9912 GCA_031402135.1 Gemmatimonadales bacterium
CTGCCGCTGGTGCCGGTGGAGAGCGTGCTCTGACGCTACTCTGTGCGTGGTGAGGGGTGAGCGGCGGGCGCCGGGAGGGGTTTCCGAGGGGCGCGTGTTGGGCGGCGCAGGCGCCCTCCTAGCGCCCCGAGGAATCACCCCTCCCGTAGCCCGTGCGGAGCTAACAGCAGCGGAACCACCCCTCCCCAATCCCGGCAGAAAGACCACGGATGACCGAAATCCAGATCGAGCGCCTCCCCCACGGCGAAGGCCTGCCGCTCCCTACCAAAGCCACCCCCGGCTCCGCCGGCTTCGACCTCTGCTCCGCCGAGAGCGCCACCCTCTCGCCGGGGGAGCGCCGGCTCTTTGCCACCGGCTTTGCGGTGGCCATCCCGGCTACCCACGAAATCCAGATCCGGCCCCGCTCCGGCCTCGCCTTGAAGCACGGCGTCACCCTTCCCAACACGCCCGCAACCATCGACAGCGACTACCGCGGTGAGCTCAAAGTGGCCCTGATCAACCTCGGTGCCGCAGCCTTTGAGGTGACCCGCGGGATGCGAATTGCCCAACTCGTGGTGGCGCGGGTGGAGCCGGCAGGCTTCAAGGAGGTGGCCGAGCTCTCGGTCACCTTGAGGGGCGCTGGAGGCTTTGGGAGCACCGGACTGGGAGGTTGAGGCGGTTTCTCGACCGCTTGTAGAAGTCCAAGTCTGCCATTAGGTTAGCAGCAGGTTCACCCTGGTGACCGAGTGTCGATTTTCTCTTCCTTCAAATTCCTGAACCTGCTCCCCGCCAATGAGATCGCGGTCGATCTCGGGACGGCCAACACCCTCATTTATGTGAAGGGTGAAGGCATCGTACTCAACGAACCGTCGGTGGTAGCGCTGGAACGCAGCACCGGAAAAATCAAAGGCATCGGGCTCGAAGCCAAACGGATGCTGGGCCGCACCCCCGACGGCATCATCGCCATTCGGCCCCTCAAGGACGGCGTGATCGCCGATTTCGACGTCACCGAAAAAATGCTGCGCTATTTCCTCAAGACCATCATCGACAAGCACCTCTTCCGCGTAAAACCGCGGGTTATCGTTTGCGTGCCCTCGGGAATTACCGAGGTGGAGCGCCGCGCCGTCAGGGACAGCGCCGAAACTGCCGGAGCCAAGCAGGTCCTCATGGTGGCGGAGCCGATGGCTGCCGCCATCGGCGTCGGCCTCCCGGTAGAAACCCCCACCGGCAACATGGTCATCGACATCGGCGGTGGCACCACAGAAATCGCGGTGATCGCCCTCTCCGGCATCGTCAGCGACACCTCGATCCGCACCGGCGGCGATGAGCTTGACCAAGCCATTGTCCAGTTCATGCGGAAAAATTACAACCTGCTGGTCGGTGAGCCCACCGCCGAGGCAATCAAGATCAAAATCGGCTCGGCCTACCCCACCGGCGAAGAGCGCGAGATGGAAGTGAAGGGTCGGGATCTGGTGTCGGGCATTCCCAAGACGGTGCGGGTCCACTCCAGCGAAATTCGCGAGGCGCTGCAGGAGCCGATCCAGCAGATCGTGGACGCTGTTCGCCGGGCCCTCGAAATCACCCCGCCCGAGTTGGCCTCCGATATCGTGGATCGGGGCATCATTATGACCGGGGGCGGGGCGTTGATCCGCGGACTCGACCTGCTGCTGCAGCAGGAAACCGGGTTGCCCATCCATGTCGACGAAGATCCCCTGACCTGTGTCGTGCGGGGTACCGGGCGGATTCTCGATGACTTCGAGAAGTATCGGAGCGTTCTCACTTCCTGACATGATCCGGGCCAGGGGACGCGCCACCTCACGGAGCGATTCTCTCCCGTTCCTGATCTGCCTCCTCCTGTCGGCTGGCGCCATCGCCATGCCGTCCGCCTGGAGCCTGAAGCTCGCCGCCGGGCTTCGCGACACCATTCTCCTTCCCGTGCTCTGGGTCCAGGAACGCGCCGAGGAAGGCCGCACCAGCCGGGCCCGGTTTCAGGCGGTTCAGGCCGAGCGCGACTCCGCCGCCCTGGCCGCCCAATCGCTCGCCGCCCTCACCGCCGAGAACACTCGACTGCGCGGCATTCTGGAGCTCCGTGCCCGCACCACCACCAGCTCGGTGCCTGCCGAAGTGCTGCACCAGTCCGGGCCCACCGAGGGTCGGACCCTGCTACTCGGTGTCGGCGCCGGGAGCGGAATCAAGCCCGGCGATCCGGTGGTTTCTCCCGAAGGTCTTGTTGGCGTGCTGCTGAGCGCCGGGGATCGAAGCTCGGTTGCCATGACCTGGTCCCATCCCGACTTCCGGGTCAGCGCCGTTACCACCGATGGATCGGTCCTCGGAATAGTGGCTCCCTCCGCCAACACCGATGCCAGCGAGGCGTTCCTGGAATTCCGCGGTGTAGCCTACCGGGACACGGTGGCCACCGGCACTCTGGTCATGACTTCCGGGCTGGGCGGCATTTACCCCAAGGGCGTGCCGATCGGCCGAGTTGCCGGAATCCGTCGTGAAGAACTCGGTTGGGAGCGGGTGTATCGCTTGGCGCCGATGGCCAATCCTGGGCACGTGGCGCACCTGCTGGTGCTGCGGGCCCCTGCCGCACCGAAGTCCGTCCCATGAGCGCGCGTCGGGGTGACGGCCGGCTCTACCTCGGTTTTGCGCTGTTGCTCCTGCTGCACTTCTATCTGCGCCCCCGGGTGTTCTCCGGCCGCGCCGCCCCCGACTTCCTCTTCCTTGCCCTCGTATTGGTTGCCATCCGGGCCCGCCCCGGAGTTGCCGCGGTGGCGGGATTTGCCGTCGGACTGGTGAGTGATGTGCTGACTCCGGCAAGCTTCGGCGCAGCGGCGCTGGCACACACGGTTGTCGCATACGCTGCGGCGTGGGGCAGGGCAGTCTTCTTTCCCGACAACGCACTGGTCGTTGCCGGGCTCTTTGCCGGGGGCGTCTGGCTCCGCAACGCCATCATGCTGCTGGCGAGTGGAACTCCTTCGGGGCAGCTCTCCAACGCCCTCCTTGTCTGGTCACCCCTCCAGGCGGTTTCCACCGCAGTGGCGGGAATGGTCATCCTGCTGTTCCTGCGCGATTGGTTTGCCATTCGCATCGAGACATGAGCGGATTTACCCCAGATCGCGTTCGGGACCGGTCCACCGCTGCCATCGGCGTCCTGTTTTTCACGTTCCTCCTTCTCCTCGGGGCGTTCTTCCGGGCCCAGGTCATCGGGTACAAGAACTATCGCCTCGCGTCGGAAAAGAACCGGCTCCGCCAAGTGGCCCTGCTGGCGCCCCGCGGCACCATTTTCGATCGCAACGGGCTCAGTATCGCCGAAAACGAGCCCGGCTACACCGTCAAGCTCTTCGCACCCTCAACTGACTCGCTTCGCGCCGTGCTGGGCCGGATCTCCACCATCGTGCCTGTGGCACCGGCTGAGGTCGAGGTCATTGTTCGCCGCTATCGCAGCGCCCAGTATCAGGCGGCGCTGGTGTTCTCCTCGGCCCGGTTCGAGGACGTCTCTCGATTGGAGGAGCACCGCTACCTCCTTCCCGGGCTCGTGGTGCAGACCGAGCCCCGCCGCATCTACCGCTCCCGCACTGCCGTCGCCCACCTGGTCGGATACGTCAGCGAAATCTCCGAACAGGACTTGGCCAGCGGCAGGTTTCCAGGGTCCCGCATGGGGTCGCTGGTGGGGGTGGACGGACTCGAAGCCCAGTACGATTCACTGCTCCGTGGTGTGGACGGCGTTCGCTACACCGAGGTGGATGCCCGAGGGCGCATGGTCCGGGAGGAGGTTTCCTCGCCTTCGCTTTCTGCCATCGGCGGCGGCCCCATCAACACCACCATCGATCTTCCGCTCCAGGAATACATCGACAGCATCTGGCGGGCCGACGCGTCGGGCCGCCGCGGCGCCCTCGTTGCCATGCGCCCCGATGGAGAAATCCTCGCCCTGTATTCTGCGCCGAGCTACGACCCCAACGAGTTTATCGGCGGCATCGCTCCCGCCTTGTGGGCCGAGCTCAACGGTGCGGAGTCCAAGCCGCTGCTCAACCGGGCCATCCGGGGTATCTACCCGCCGGCGTCGCCCTTCAAGCTCGCGACGGCCGTCATGGGGCTCAAACGGGGCGCCGTGGATTTTCACACCCACATGGCGGAGCCGTGCCGCGGCGGGATGCAGTACGGCAATCGCTACATCCGCTGCTGGAAGAAGGAGGGCCACGGCTCGCTCGACCTGACCAGCGCAATCGCCGCAAGTTGCGACGTCTATTTCTACCAGCTCGGGCTGAAACTCGGGTTGTCGAATCTGCTTGCCGACGGCACCGGACTCGGTTTCGGCGATCGCAGCGGGATCGACATCGGCAGTGAACAGCGGCCGATCTTTCCCAAAAACACCCAGTATTTCACCGATCGCTATGGGGCCCGGGGCTGGACCAACGCGGTCACCCTCAACCTCGCCATCGGCCAGGGGGAGAACAGCCAGACGCTGATCAACATGATGCGTTTCTATGCCGCCATTGCCGGAAACGGCAGCATTGGCGCCCCGTACCTGGTTCGCCCGCGTGACGTCCCGGTGCGGTCGCTCGGTCTGACGGCCGAACAACTCGCCGGACTCAAGCATGCCCTCTCCGCTGTGGTGCAGCGGGGCACCGCCGCGGGAAGCGGCGGCAGGGATATCAACGTCGCCGGCAAGACCGGCACCGGCCAGAATCCCCACGGCAAAGATCACGGCTGGTTCATCGGCTACGCCCCGGCCGACAACCCCACCATAGTCGTCGGCAGTATCATGGAATTCGCCGAGCATGGCACCACGGTGGCGCCCTATGTGGTGAAGGTCATCCGGCGCTATCTGACCTCGCAGGACTCGACCCTCCGGAAGGCCCGCGTCGTCCCGCCGCCGGTCAGTGAAGACTCGGTCACCGGCACCCCGGTTACCACTCCCGATAGCATCCGCCCATGAGAAGCAGCCGCCGGGGAGTCGATCGCCCGCTGCTCTTCTCGGTGCTGGCGTTGATCACCTTCGGCGTGCTCATGGTGTATTCCGCCGGCCAGACCGACGTTCCCAGCCCGGCCCAAGGGGCCTGGATGCGGCAGCTCGCCTGGGTGGCCATGGGCATGGTGGCGGCGGCAGTGGCTTTTCGAGTCAATATCCGGCTCCTCGAATGGGGGGCGCCATGGCTCTATGCGCTCGGGCTGCTGCTGCTGGTGCTCACCCTGATTGTGGGAACCGGTGCCGGCTCCGCCGCCAGCAGCAAGAGCTGGCTGGCAATCGGCGGAATTCGGCTGGGGCAGCCGGTCGAGCTCGCCAAGCTCGGCACGATTCTGCTGCTCGCCCGTTACCTGTCATCGTTGCGGGAGCCGCCCTCCACCTTGCGGGCGCTCATCGCGCCCGGCATGATGGCCGGCGTGCCCCTGCTGCTGGTCATGGCGCAGCCCGATTTGGGGAGCGCCATCGTCTTTGTCGGCATCCTCTTCGCCATGCTCTTCTGGGCCGGAGTCGCCCCTCGATTGCTGGTCCTGCTTGCCTCCCCGGCGTTGAGCCTTCTGCTGGCCGCCGATACCCGTTGGTGGGGGGCGTGGATGCTCCTCCTGTTTGTGCTCCTCATGCTCTGGCGCTCCTACGTCGCCGAGGGGGTGATGATCTACCTGGTTAATTCCGCGATGGGCATCTTTGCCATCTTCATCTGTAATGGGATGAAGCCCTACCAGCAGACGCGACTGCTCACCTTTCTGAACCCGGAAAGCGACCCGATTCACGCCGGCTACCAGGCCATTCAATCCAAGGTGGCCATCGGGTCGGGAGGGTTTCTCGGCAACGGTTTTCTGAGTGGTCCCCAAAAACGACTCTCCTTCCTGCCGGCGCAGTACACCGACTTCATCTTCGCGGTGGTGGGGGAGGAGCTCGGCTTCATCGGGGTGCTGGTGGCGCTGGGACTCTTCTTCTACTTCTTCATTACCTTGGTCCGGATTGCCCGCCGGGCAACCGATCCATTTTCCAGCCTGGTGGTCTTCGGCGTGTTGGGCCTTTTCTTCACCCACCTCTTCGAAAACGTCGGGATGACCATCAACATCATGCCGATCACCGGGATTCCACTGCCGTTCTTCTCCTACGGAGGCTCCTTCATCCTCGCCACCTCGCTTGCCGTTGGGCTCGCTTTACGGGTTGCTTGGGACTCGCGATTGAGTGGCTATGCTGATACATGACAACGACTTAGCTGTCAAGGTCTGGCAATGTGCTGAGGATTGCGCCAGATTGCCTTGTCGCGCAGCCCCCCCACCTCTGACCTATGGCCGTAATGGCGTGGTTCAAGAAAGAACGGAAGCCCCGGATCTCTCAGCGCACCAAGCTGGAGATGCCGAAGGATGCCTGGGAACGCTGTGAGAGCTGCGGCCATGTGGACATCCGGGAGCGCTTCGAGCGGGCCCTGAACGTCTGTGGCGAATGTGGCCACCATCGGCGCTATTCGGCCGAGGAGTACATCGAATTGCTGACCGACGCCGGCACCTGGCGGGAGTATTTCAGAAATCTTCGGTCCCAGGATCCCCTCGACTTCGAGCACTACGACGACCGCCTGAAAACCGCCGAAAAGAAGGCGGGAACCTCCGATGCGATTTACACCGGCTTCGGGCGGCTGGAGGAAATCCCCTACCACCTTGGAGTGATGAACTTCGCCTTCATGGGGGGGTCGATGGGGTCGGTGGTGGGTGAAAAAATTGCCCGGCTGGCCCGCCGCTCCGCCGATAAACGCCTCCCCCTCATCCTGGTCTGTACCTCCGGCGGTGCCCGGATGCAGGAGGGGGTGCTCTCCCTGATGCAGATGGCCAAGACCTCCGCCGCCATCGGTCAGCTCAAGCAAGACGGCATCCCCTTCATCACCATCCTGACCGACCCAACCACCGGCGGCGTCTCCGCCTCCTTTGCCATGCAGGGGGACGCCATCCTGGCGGAACCGGGTGCGGTCATCGGGTTTGCCGGGCAGCGAGTCATCAAGCAGACCATTGGGCAAGAGCTGCCCGAGGGCTTCCAGACCGCGGAATTTCTCCTTGAGCACGGCCAGATTGACGATGTCGTTCCCCGCGGTGCGCTCCGGGAAACTGCCGCGCGCCTGATCCGGCACATGCTGGGGCAGGCCGCCACAGCAGCTGGGGCGTAGGCACTACGCCCCTCTCCTATGCCGACGCGCTGGCCTATCTCTACCCCCGCGTCACCCAGATCAAGTTCGGCCTCCAGACCACTGGGGCGCTGCTCCAGGACATCGGGAACCCCCATGACCTGATCCCGGTTGTTCATGTCGGGGGCACCAACGGCAAGGGCAGCGTCACCACCCTCATTTCCTCGGCGCTTCGGGCCGCCGGTTGGCGAGTCGGTACCTACACCTCACCTCACCTGGTGTCGTTCCGGGAGCGGGTGACCGTGGACGGAGTTCCCATTTCCGAGGCCGCAGTGGCAATGTGGACCGACCGCCTCCGCCCCCTCGCCGATCGGCTCGGCGCCACCTTCTTCGAAACCACCACCGCCATGGCATTTGCCGACTTTGCGGCGCGGGGGGCGGAAATTGCCGTCGTGGAAGTCGGGCTCGGCGGAAGGCTCGACAGCACGAATGTGGTGCGACCCATTGCCAGCGTAGTAACCAAGATCGAAATGGATCACCAGAAGTACCTCGGTGACACCCTGGAATTGATCGCCCGGGAAAAGGCCTGGATCGCCAAGCCCGGTGCCCCTTTCGTGGTCGGAGAAACCCGCCCCGAAATCGTTGCGGTGCTCCACGAAGAGGCGGCGGCCGCAGTGCGGTCCCTCGTTCCCGGGGCCGAGCTCGACCTCATCGTGGTCCCACCCGAGGCCCTCTACTCCGGGCCGCTCGCCCTCGCCGGGAGCCATCAGCGCCGCAATGCCGCCGTTGCCGCCGCCGTGCTCGAGGGTCTTCCGGCGCGGTGGCGGCCTGGGCCCGACCCGATCCGCCGGGGCTTTGCCGAGGCAATGCTTCCCGGCCGGCTCGACCAACGGGGCAAATGGCTCTTCGATGTGGCGCATAACCCGGATGGGGTGGCCGCGCTCTGCCGGGCTATCGAGCAGCTGCCGCCCCGGCGGCCACTCCACGCCCTGGTGTCCATTCTCGGTGACAAGGCGTGGCCCGAAATGTTGGTGCAACTCGACCGGGTGGTGGATCGCGGGGTCCTGACCCTGACACCTAGCGCCGAGGGGCGCCGCTGGGATGTCGAGTGGCTGAGGCGCTGGCTCCGGGACCCCGCGCGGCCGCCGGCACTGGCATCGTGGCAGCTGATCCCCGATTTTCATCAGGCGCTCGCCGAAGTCCAGCGCGGCGCCGAAACGGTGCTGGTGACCGGTTCGTTCCACACCGTGGGCGATGTGCTGGAAGTGCTGGGAATGTCCCCCGTCTGATCCGGAGAACTGCCATGCGTACCACCTGCACAGTGTTGGGCATCGCCTTGGGTGCAACGGCGTGCGGCTCCGGCGCCGGGGTCGGAAAGGCGGTCTCCCGGGACAGCGCCGGCATTACCATCGTTGAAAATGCCGACGGGCAATGGGCCGCCGGAAAGGGCTGGATGGTGGTTGACAGCCCGCTGGTTGATATCGGTGGCTCGGGCGCCGATCCGGGCAGCGATATCGACCGGGTGGCCGGCCCGGTCCGCTTGGCTGATGGCCGAATTGCCATTGCCAACGGCGGCACCAACGAGCTGCGGATCTACGACGCGACCGGCAAGCACCTCGTGTCCTCCGGCCGGGCCGGTAGCGGGCCGGGCGAATACCAGATGCCGGCCGGCATCTGGGTCGGCCCCGGGGACTCACTGCTGGTCTTCGATGCGATGGTGCAGCGACTCAGCGTCGTCGCACCGGATGGCACCTTCGGTCGCACCTTTCGGCTCGGCGGCGGCGCCGGGCTCGCCATGCCCACCAACGGCCGCTTCGACTTTGCCATTCCCAGCGAGTGCTTTGCCGATGGCTCGGTGGTTGGAGTTTCCCAGACTTTCGCGCTGAACCAGCAGCGCCAGGGCCGCTATCGGGATTCCGTAACCATGATGCGCTACGGCCCCGATGGAGTGGTGCGAGACACCCTGGGGCGTTTCCCCGGCGCCGAAATGGAAACCATGACAATTACCATCGGCAGCCAGTCGATGGCGGCGCCCCAGCCGGTGCCCCTCGGCCGCCAGAGCGTCAATGCCGTCTCCGCTGGCCGCTTCTATCTGGCCCAGAACAACAGCTGGGAAATCGAAGTGCGTACGCTCGACGGAAAACTCGCCTCCCTCTTCCGCATCACCGCCAAGCCGACTCCCATCACCGCCGCCGATGTAGCGGTCCACCGGAAAGAACAGCTGGAGGCAATGGAAGCGCAGCCGATGATGCGGAACATCCCGGAGGCAATCAAGAATCAAATCACCGCCCGGGTCCGGGAAGCCAACTATCCCGCCACGCTCCCCTTCCTGAGTGCCCTGCACATTGACCAGGATGGAAATCTCTGGGCCAATGAGGTCGTTCGCCCCGGTGTCGAGGAGTCCCGCTTTGCGGTGCTGGATCCCACTGGGCAGTTGCTTGGCCGAGTGTTGCTCCCCGCCCGGTTTCGACTGACCGCCATCGGCGCCGACCGGGTGTACGGCGTGTGGAAGGACCCTGAGGACGTCGAACATGTGCGGGTGTACCCCCTCCGGAAGGGGTGATCCGGAGGCTAAATCGTTCGGCCGGGGAGGCTTCACGCGATTATCTTGAGGGCTTATGTCCTACCAGGCCCTCCCCGGATTCCGGGACTTCTTTCCCGAGGAATTTCAGCAAAGGGCCCACATCCTCGCTGCCATGCGCCAGGTGTCCCGGCGCTACGGATTCGAGGAATACGATGGGCCTCCCCTTGAATCGCTCGAGCTCTACACCGGCAAGAGCGGCGACGAAATCGTCGGGCAACTCTACACCTTCGTGGACAAGGGCGGTCGGGAAGTGGCCCT
>JANNSC010000118.1:0-2855 GCA_031402135.1 Gemmatimonadales bacterium
TGCAGTCGCAGCCTGAGCGCCTCGCCGGGTCGACCCGGCGTGGTACGTCGCGGCGCGCGGTTCGTGCTTGATTTGAATGTCGCGTTGCCCTGACCGCGCAGCCCGCCTTTGGCCACCAGCAGCTCATCTCCCGATCGGAGCACCTCGCCGATTATCTCGTCGGTGGCGGAGTCGCGCACTTCGGTGCCCGGCGGTACCGGGAGATAGAGATCGTCGCCCGACGCGCCGGTCATGGTTTTCCCCTTGCCGTGCCAGCCCCGCTCCGCCTTCCACTCCGAGCGATAGCGATAGTCGAGCAGGGTCGAGAGGTTGGAGTCGCCCCGGAGATAGACGGTGCCGCCATGGCCGCCATCGCCACCGTCGGGGCCGCCTTTGGGAACATATTTGTAGCGCGCGAACGAACTGGCGCCGGAGCCACCGGTCCCCGCCACCACCCGCACTTGCGCTCGATCGATGAACGTCATTGTCGCAGATTGCTCCAGAGAGACTCCAGCACCGCCACTTCCTGCCGGCCCAGCATTGGCCGCACCGCATCCAGCACTCCGTCAATAACCGCGACAGCCGCCCCGGCGTGCCGAGCGCCCTTGAGATGCGAATGCAGCTGACGTTCGGCGCCCTGCACCGCCACCTGGGCAACAACGCACAGTTCCCGCCGCGCCAGATCAAGCCCGGGCCGGCCGAGGGTTCGGCCGTACCCCTCAGTGACCATCCACGATTCCAGCGCCGGGTGCAGCGCCGCTACGTTGCCGCGGAGGCGCTGGTAATTGGCGCCGTACACCGTCCGGCACATCGCCTCTCCGCGGGCCTGCCACTCGGCGACGCGGCTGTAGTCGGTGCCATCCTCCCCAAGTCGCGGCTCCGCCGGCCCGATGGTCCGCCAGATTGCTGCCGCCGCCAGCGCCCTCGGCCATCCCACCATCAGCACCGACTGCAGGAGCAGCTCGTCGACCCAGAGATGGGGCACCGAAGCTGCGACACACGCCGTGGCGCAGCGCTCGACGGTGGCGGCGTTGCCCGTGGCAATGGCGGCGGCCAACTCGACCAGTGCAGCGGTGGGCCGGTCCAGCTCGGTCAAAGTGGCCACGACCGCCGCCCTCCCGATAACCCCGATGCCGCCTCAGACATCGAAGAACCGCAGCGCGCCGGCCGGCCGCATCTCTCCAGTGACGGCTCCCCGCGTGTTTCGGAGCGGTTGCACCGCGTGGTGGGCCAGCGAGTCAAACCGGTAGGAGTCGTCGCCATACATCGCCAGCAACTGTCGCAACATCTCCAGCAGGGCGACAGCCGACGCCGGCATGTCGCCGTCTTCCACCTTGAGGGTGAGTCCGATTCCCAACGCCGGGAGTCCCGCCGAGTAGACTCCATCGGCGCCTACCTTGGCAACAACCCGTCCGGGCCACGCCGCCATGAGATCGGTGCAGAGCCGCCCGGTACCGGCAACCAGAAACGGATGCGCCATCATGGCGCCAAGAATCCTCCGGGCGGCCGAGTCCGCCGAACCAACCAGCCGGGCGTACCCCAACGCCATGCTGCGGAGCGGCAGCCCGAAGCACGCCGCGGTGCAGCCATCCACCGACAGTTGGATCCGGGAGCGGGCCAGCCCGCTCCACTGGGAAATCTCCGAAAGAATTCGTTCCTGGACCGGATGGCCGGCGCTGTGGTATCCCTCGGTTGGCCAACCGTGATGCCGAGCCAGCGCCACCATGCCGGTATGCTTGCCGGAGCAGTTGCTCCACTTCGGAGTACACGTCGCGGCGCCGCGGGCCACCACCTTGGCCACCTCGGGGGACAGCGGCGGGTGGGGGCCACAGGCCAAGTCTGCCTCTGCGACGCCGGCCTTTACCATGAACCGGTCCACCACCTGCAGGTGCCTCGGTTCACTCGAATGCGAAGCTGTCGCCAGCGCCAGCTCTTCATCGTCGAGGTCGAGGCGTTCGGCCACACCGTCCTGAATCAGCGGCAGCGCCTGGAACGGCTTGGCGGCGGAGCGCCACCACGTCACCAGGTCGGGATTGCCGGCAGCGGCCACCAGGCGACCGTCCCGGTCGGCCACCGCCACCGATACCCGATGCCGGCTTTCGACCAGGTTACCGCGAGTTGTCTCGACCAGCAGGGGGAGGGCGTTCATCGCGCCCAAAGATAGCGGCGCGGGCGCTCATCGCGGATTACCTTTGGGCGAGATGAGACCCACCCCTTCCGCGCCACCGATCGCCCGCGAGCGCCTCATCCAGTTGCTGGACCGGATGCGCAGCCGCCGCATCGTGGTGATCGGCGATGTCATGCTGGACCGCTACCTCCTTGGCGACACCGACCGCCTCTCCCCGGAGGCGCCGGTCCCGGTGGTGACCATCCGGGACACTCGCAGCGCGCTGGGCGGCGCCGCCAATGTTGCCGCCAACGTCTCCGCCATCGGCGCCCGGTGCTGGCTGGTGGGCGCGGTGGGCGACGACAGCAACGCGGCCACGATTCGGGCCGAGCTGGCGGCGAACCGCCTGGAGGATCGCCACCTGGTCACGATTTCCGGGCGCCCCACCACCACCAAATCCCGGGTGCTGGCGCGGGGCCAGCAGGTAGTGCGGATTGACGAGGAGATCGACACCCCGTTGGACGGACCCGATGAGCAGCGGCTCTTTGCCGCCGCCGATGCGGCGATTGCCGATGCCGATGTGCTGGTGCTGGAGGACTACAACAAGGGAGTACTCACCGAGGCGCTGATTGTTCGGTCCATCAGCGCCGCCAGCCGCCGAGGCATTCCGGTGGTGGTGGATCCCAAATTCCGGAACTTTTGTGCCTACGCCGGAGCGACGGTGTTCAAGCCGAACCGCAAGGA
This sequence comes from Gemmatimonadales bacterium, assembly GCA_031402135.1. Lineage (GTDB taxonomy): Bacteria > Gemmatimonadota > Gemmatimonadetes > Gemmatimonadales > GWC2-71-9 > JABFSM01. The sequence goes on from JANNSC010000118.1 coordinate 2,831, forward strand.
ACTCGAGGCGGCGCTGGGCGCCACC
>JANNSC010000119.1:0-1669 GCA_031402135.1 Gemmatimonadales bacterium
CACTCGACCGACGGCGGTCAATCTCCGTTGGGCCCTGGATCAGGTCCGCAGAGCCGTCGAGTCGGTCCCTTCAGCGAGGCGAGCCGCGGCAGCGTGGATGGTTGCGGGGCAGCTGGCCGAAGCGGACGTGGCCGGGTGCGAATCGATCAGCCGCCACGGAGCGGCGCTGCTGCGCGCCGGCCTGGCCCGGCGAGGCGGGGCGGGCCCGCTTCAGGTACTGACGCATTGCAATGCGGGCTGGCTCGCCACCGTCGATTGGGGCACTGCACTGGCACCGGTGTATCGTCTCCATGACGAGGGCGTGCCGATCCATGTTTGGGTCAGCGAAACCCGTCCCCGGAACCAGGGGCTCCTGACCGCATGGGAACTCGGACATCATGGAGTTCCCTGTACGCTGACGGTGGACAACGCCGCGTTTCATCTGATGGACCGGTCGGACGTCGATGTGTGTCTGGTTGGAGCCGACCGGATTACCAGCAAGGGAGATGCGTGCAACAAGATCGGCACCGCACTCAAGGCCCTTGCCGCGCGGGACGCCGGGATTCCTTTTTATGTTGTAGCCCCCTCCTCGACCATCGATTGGACACTGGAGGAAGGCGACCGGATTCCGATCGAGGAACGGAGTGGCGAGGAGGTGTCTGCGCGGGTTGGGATGGCGGTATTTAACCCGGGGTTCGACATCACCCCCGCTCGTCTGGTGACCGGGTTCATCACCGAGCGGGGAACCTGCGCCGCCTCGGCCGAAGGACTGCTGGGACTCTTTCCCGAACGGCGGTAACGAAGCCGCGCCCTACACCACCCGGTCGCTGCCACCGTCAATCGGAATCTGCGCCCCGGTGGTCTTCGCGAACAACGGACCGGCCAGCGCCACGACGGCATTGGCCACGTCCCCCGTGGTGATTTCCACCCCCAGCAAGTTGTTCTTCTGATACTCTTCCACGGTCATCCCATAGTGGCGGGCCCGCTCCGCCAGCACCGCCGGGGTCCACGCCGCAGTGTCCAGCACCAGGTGGGGATGCACCGTGTTGACCCGTATTCCGTCCGGCGCCAGCTCCAAGGCTGCCACCCGAGCCAGCTGGGCCAGCCCCGCCTTGGCCACCGAGTAGGCTCCCGCCCCGGGCCCCGGAGCGGCGACGTTTTTTGAGCCGATGAAGACGATGCAGGGGTCGAAGCCGAGCCGAAGGAAAGGCGCCGCGGCGCGCAACAGCGCGAGGTGGCTGCTGAGGTTGAGCGCGAGGCTCTGGTCCCAGGCGTCCTGTTCCATTGCCTCGAGGCGCTGGCTTTGCGAGAAGACGCCGGCGTTGCTGATCAGGATGTCGAGCCCGCCGAAGCGGCGCACGCACTCGGCAACCGAGCGTTCCACCGCGGCACGATCGGTAGCGTCGGCCACCAGGCCGGTACATCCCTCTCGAGCAAAGAGCGCCTCCACGGCGGGGGTGATGTCGGTTGCCACGACCGCGGCTCCCTGCTCGCACAGTGCCTCGGCGCAGGCGCGGCCGATTCCGCTGGCGGCACCGGTCACCAACGCCACCCGACCGGCCAGGGGTGGCCGCCCGCCCGCCCGCCGCAGCTTGGCCTGCTCCAACTCCCAGTATTCCACCTCGAAGAGTTGCGCCTCGGGGAGCGCTCGCCAGCCGCCCATGCCCTCCGCGTGCTCGATGGCGCGAAC
>JANNSC010000120.1:0-2254 GCA_031402135.1 Gemmatimonadales bacterium
CGCTCGCCGCCAGCCTGCTTCCCGGCCGACGCCTGCTGGTCCTCACCGACCGTACTGTGGCCCGTGCCGTTTCCCACACCCTTGAAGTGCCCACGCTGGTCGTCGCCCCGGGAGAGGCCTCCAAGAGCCGGGCCCGCTGGCTGGCCCTCACCGACCGGATGCTGGACTTGGGCTTCGGTCGGGACTCAGCCATCATCGCCATCGGTGGTGGTGTCATCGGCGACCTCGCCGGATTCGTCGCCGCCACCTACCTCCGGGGCGTGCCATGGCTCTCGGTCCCCACTTCGTTGCTTGCAATGGTCGACGCGTCGGTCGGCGGGAAGACCGGAGTCAACACCCCCCACGGGAAAAATCTGGTCGGCGCCTTTCATCCACCGGTTGCAGTATTGGCCGACCCAGCGGTGCTCCGGACGCTTCACCCCTCCCACCTCGGCGCCGGGTTGGTCGAGGCGCTCAAACACGGACTGGTAGCCGACCCAGAATATTTCCGGTGGATCGTCCAGCAGAACGATGCCATTCTCGCCCTCGACCAAGCAGCGCTCACCCGACTGGTCGAATGGAGTGCCCGCATCAAGGCGCAGGTGGTCGGCGCCGATGAACGGGAGACTGGCCGCCGGGCCATCCTGAATGCGGGGCACACCGTCGCCCACGCCATCGAACGGGTCACTGACTACACGATTCTCCACGGCGATGCGGTGGCCATCGGGCTGGTAGTGGAAACGTTGCTCGCCCACCGCCTCGGTCTGGCCGACCCAGGACTCGGCCCGAGCGTCAAGCGGGCGTTGGAACGGATGGGACGGCCGACCACCCTCGCCGGGGAGTGGGACGATGAAGCGCTGATCGAGGCAATGGCCAACGACAAGAAGGTGAGGGGGGAGACGATTCGGTTTGCGCTGCCGTCGGGGATCGGTACAATGGCCGGCGAAAACAGTAATTGGACGGTACCCGTTTCACGCGATCTCATACGAATTGTACTTTCGACCGCACGATCCTCGGCGACGCTCTACTGAGTTTCCAACATCGGCCCCCGGCGAGTACTGAGTATAACATTAGATATATCAATCACTTACAAAATTTTTTACACAATTGGTTGACAAGTCTAAAGTGGAGAAAGTGGAGGAAAACCCCAACCGCTTGTCATTGAACGATTTGTGATGTTGATAGTGTAAAACTCTTGACCGTCTAAAATTCATCCGCTAGATTCACTCGTCCGTTGCTCCCCACCATCCCGTCGAAAACCCGCGGTTTCCGAGTCCGGCCCATTGAACGCGAGCAACCGCGGCATCAACTCCGTGTGAGGTGGCATGTCACCAGTACGTCAACGAGCGACTCCCCGGGCCCTGCATCGGGCCGCCCCAAGTAACGCCTTCGACCAGTACCTGCTGGATATCCGCAAGCTCCCGATGATCCCCGATCAAAAGGAGGAAATTCGGCTGGCCAAGCGAGCCCGCAAGGGAGACCAGGAGTCGATTGACCGCCTGGTAACGGCGAATCTTCGCTTCGTGATCTCCTACGTAAAGCGATTCCAGGGTCACGGCCTCGACTTGTCTGAGCTGGTGGCCATCGGAAATGAGGGGCTGCTCAAGGCGGTCCGGAAATTCGACCCCGCCCATGGGGTCAAGTTCATCAGCTATGCGGTCTGGTGGGTGAGGCAATGCGTCCTCAAGGCCTTGGCGGAACAGACTCGTACCGTCCGGATCCCGCTCAATCAGAACGCCGCCCTGATGAAAATGGCCAAGGTCGAGAGCTTTCTGTCCCAGGAACTCGGCCGCTCCCCCACCGACGCGGAGACCGCCCACGTCCTCTCCTCCTCGGTGGAGAGTATCCGGCAGGCCCGCCTGGTGACCACTGTGGAGGTGTCCCTCGATGCCCCGGTGGAACGCCATGACAACGGCGCCGCCACCTTCGGCGAACGAGTGGCCGGAACCGGAACCGGCGACATCGAGGACGTGGTCGACACCGGCCTGCGCAAGGAATTCCTCTCCGCCCTCTTCACCCGCTACCTCACGCCGAGGGAGCAGCGGATTCTCGCGCTCTACTACGGCCTGGAGGAGGGAAGCGAGGCGTTGACCCTCGAAGGGATCGGCGCGATGCTCGGTGTCACCCGGGAACGAGTGCGCCAGATCCGGGAACGGGCATTCGAGAAACTCCGCAACGCACCGGAAGTGAAGCATCTGCGAAATTTCCCGATGGAGGCAGCGTAGCCGGCAGGTCCCCAGTTCGCAGCTCCCCCGTTAGACTCCCGAGATGCAGC
>JANNSC010000121.1:0-7142 GCA_031402135.1 Gemmatimonadales bacterium
CACTTCGTCCGGATGCAACATGAAGTATTCGAGCAGGCGGAACTCGCGGGGGGACAGATCGACGAGCCGTGCTCCCCGTCGGACCTGGCGCTTCAGCCGGTCCATCTCCAGGTCCTCGAACCGAAGCATCCCGCTCGCCCCGCCCACCCGGCGCCGGGTCAATGCGTTCACCCGCGCCACCAGCTCATCGAAATCGAATGGCTTGGTGAGGTAATCGTCGGCGCCGGCGTTGAGACCCCGGACCACATCAGGTGTCGAGTCCCGTCCGGTCAGCATGAGTATCGGGACGTCGATCCCCTCGCGCCGCAGCTCCGCCGAGAGTTGCAGCCCGTTCCGCTTGGGCAGCTGGATATCGAGAATGATGAGGTCGTACGGGTTGACGTGACCGAGAAAGGATCCCTCCTCCCCATCCGCGGCCAGGTCCACCGCGTGGCCCTCCTCCTCAAGACCCTGCTTGAGGAATCGGGCCGTCTTGGGATCGTCCTCGACGACGAGAATGCGCACCGGTCATCTCCCTTCAGGATTGCAGATCGGGCACAGCTGAGCCTAGCTCGTCGCTCCACGAAGTCCAGCGAGCTCGCCTCTCATCAAGACATCTTAACGAAGCATTGAGCCCCCGGTAATCTGGCCCGGATAGGATTCCGAATTGCCAGAAACTTGGTCGAAGACTCGCGAGGGGTGCCCGTTGAGAGGAATGAAGCTCGCTTGGCTGATCCTTGCAGGTGTCGGGGGAGTCATGGTCCGGCCCTCGCTCGGCTGGGCCCAGATCGACTATCGAAATCTGGACGACGACCGCCCGACGCTTATTGAAGATGCCTATCCGGTCGAGCGGTACGCCTTCGAGTTTCTCGCGCCGTGGCGTTTTGGTCGGGACCGGCACGGGGGAAGTACTCATGCATTCACACCGGAAATTGCCTATGGCATTCTGCGCAACGCTCAGCTGGGCCTGAAATTGCCCATCGCGGGCGCCAGCACGCCGGACGGTCGTGACTGGGGCGTCTCGGGCCTCCGGCTCTCTGGAATGTATAACTTCAACACCGAAAGCCGGGTCTTCCCAGCCGTCTCCATCCGGAGCGATGCCACCTTCCCCGTCGGGAGCCTCGCCGGAGAAGGAACCCGTGTTTCGGTCAAGGCCATCGCTACCCGCTCCTGGGGCCGGAACCGGCTTCACCTGAACGGCGCCTACACCTTCGGGCGGGACCGGCGGCTTGGGGCGGCCGAGGCGGCACACAAGTGGTGGTACGGAGCGGCGGTCGACCGGACGCTCTACCGCCAGAGCGTGCTGCTGATCGGCGAGGTCTACGCCCTGCGGTCGATTTCGGCCGATCCGATCCAGGTCAACGCCTCGGTCGGCCTCCGCTACCAGGTCACGCCCTACTTGGTGTTCGACACGGGCATCGCCCGGCGGCTCCGCAAGGCAGCCGGACCGGACTACGAGGTGACCGCAGGCTTTTCCCGTGCGTTTGCGATTCCAGGCCTCATGCCGATCGGACCCGCCAGGTGAGAACCGTACATTTCAGGAGCCTCCTGCTGGCCTTGTCGATCGGGGTTCCCGCCGCTGGAATGGCCCAGGACCGGCGCAACGAACAGTTCTATTACCCCGGCTCCTTCAATTGGACGTTTCTCAAGGTGTACCCCGAGGCGGCCCGGCTCTTCAACGCCTTTGACTATGGCCACGCCGTGCTCTACGAACGGCTTTTCACGAAGCCGGAGTCGGAGCGTGAGGCCGCCCTCGAGAGGGAATACCAGTTCCTGACCACCGACCTCCTGGTCCGGCCACCCCGGTTCGCGGTGGCCGAGGAGGTCATCGAGCCGGCGTATGCCAAGGTCGCCTGGCAGGCCAAGCAGATGTTCGACTGGGCCCACATCCTCCATCGGCAGATCTACGATATCTACGCCGACAACCGCCTGGGGTCCGAGGCGAAGGATGCCCTCATCGAGCGGGTAACCGACTATTACCTGACCCGGAAGGAGGTCGCCTTTACAGACGTGCCGAAGTCCATGGGGCTGATGGACGAGCAGTACTTCAGCCAGGTCTTCCGCAAAGACCACCCCAAGTTCAACGGGCTGATCTGGGCATACCACTGGTTGCAAGTCGGCCTCTATGAGCCCCTGATCAGAGGCAAGACGCCCGCCGAGAAGAAGGCCGGCATGAAGGCCACGCTGGCGCGGTTCTGGTCAATGCTGGAGGACCCGCCGGCGCAGTTTCCGTCGGTGATGCCGATGACCGCAACGATCGCCCCGACGTTCAGCGCCAGGCACCCCCGTGCCGCGGTGATCTTCGACAACCTCCACATGATGCACGACATCATCTCGGACGTGTTGGCCGCCGATACCATCCCGAAGAGTCGCAAGCGGGCGGTGATCTACCAACAGCTGGCGGAATTCCGCGACGGTAACAAGAACGTCATGTCGATGGACGAGTGGCGCAACATGGGGGAGATGATGGGCGGCATCGGGGCGATGGGTGGGCCGGCGACCGGCCTGCTCGCCGGCGTCCCCGCGGCGCAGAAAACCGATTCGAGTATGAAGGGGATGCCCAAGAAACCGGCCCATCAACACCCGCCCCCGTCGGCGGATGCGGTTGGATTTCCACGCCCATGAACCTCTTCCCGATGCACAGCTGGCACCCGATGGTAGTGCACTTTCCATTGGTGGCGCTAGTGCTGGCCGCCGTCTTTGATGCGATCGGGTCAGCGCGGCAAGGAGTTCGCTGGCGGGATGCGGCGACTCGGCTTTGGTGGGTTGGCGTTGCGGGTGCGGCTGTTGCCATCATCACCGGGCTGCTGGCCTACGGACGGGTCGACCACTCCGACCCCGCCCATGAGGCCATGACCCTTCACCGCAACCTCGCCTACGCCGCCACCTCCGTCCTCCTCCTCGCGGCCGTAGTGCGGTGGCGTCGACCCTACTCCCACCTCGCCGCAGGACTTGGCATCGTGGGAGCACTGGGCCTGGGTGGCGTCGGGTACCTCGGCGGTGAGATGGTCTACCGCCACGCCCTGGGAATTCCAACCGAGGTGCTCCGCCAGGTCCGCGGCGAACGCATCGGCTTCGACGACGAGACCATGAAGCCCGCGGCGGCTCCCGCCGACTCCATGATGCATGACATGGCGGGAGACACTGCCAAGAACACCGAGAAGAAACCCCACACCCACGCCCCGGGGAAAGAGCATGATTGAGCCCATTCGCAGGAAGAGGGCGCTGGCCCTCCTCTCCGTCCTGGTACTGGCGGCCAGTTCACTCGCCGCGCACGATTTCTGGATCGTCCCAGACGCGTTTCAAGTCGCCTCTGGAGACGTTATCGCAATTCGGGGCCAGACCAGTGTGAAGTTTCCCACCAGTCAGAGCGCAGTCGCTCCCGAGCGCATAGCCGAAGCGCGGCTGATCGGCGCGTCCAGCGATGAGCGCCTCACCGATCTCTCCACCAGCGGGAAGTCCCTCTTGATCCGGCACCGGCCCACGACCCCGGGGCAGCGCATCGTCGCTGTGGCCCTTGTCTCCCGATCGGTTCGCACCACTCCAGAGCGACTCAGGCGCTACATCGCGCTCGAGGGGGCGCCCGACCTCTCAGATCGCTACGAACGGGAGGGCGCCTACCCGAAGACCGACAGCGTGACCCAGGTGTCGGCAAAATTTGCCAAAACCGTCGTGGAAGTGGGGCGTGGTGGCCCCCGCGCCTTTGCCAAGGCGGTTGGCCATATCCTGGAGCTGGTGCCGCTGAACGATCCGGCAACTCTGCGCGGCGGAGATACCGTGGTGGTGCGCCTGCTGTCTCACGGCCGGCCCATTTCCGGTGCCCAGCTGCATGCCGGAGCCGCACCAGCCGGCCTCACTGCGGTGAGTGACTCCGCCCAGGTGGCGGGCGTCGCCGCAACCAGAGATATCGCGGTCGAAACCGGACCCGACGGCACCGCAAGAATCCCACTCAGCGAAGCAGGCCTTTGGAATGTGCGCACCGTGTACGCTGCGGCCACGGAGAGAGTTGCAGGTGTAGCCCCGACCTGGGAGGTCAACTTCGCGACGCTCGTGTTCAACGTCACCGCCCTGAGCGGCGGGCGCGGTTCCTCGAGCGATTCCATCGAGGTCGCAGCGACCGTTCAGCGGTTCGATGCCGCCTTGGCGGCGGGGGACAGCGCGGCCGCCCTTGCCCTCCTTGCCAATGACGTATTGGTGCTGGAAAGCGGCGGGATCCAAAACCGGGACGAATACCGGTCGCAGCACCTCGCGGCGGACATCGCATCCACCCGCGCGGTGCCCAGCCGGAGGAGTCCGGTCACCGTCCGGATACGCGGTGACGTAGCCTGGGCCAGCTCGACCAGCACGACGGAGGGCGAATACCGCGGACGGCAGATCAATTCAGCAGGTGCCGCCTTGATGGTGCTGTCCCGCGAGGGTGAGGGATGGAAGATCCGCGCGATCCACTGGTCCTCGCGGTCCCGCCGAGCGCCCGGCGGCTAAGTGTATCTTTTCGGGGAGCCGAACCACCGGACATTCGACCCTCCGAGCCCATGACCTACTCCACCCTGCTGTACGAGCTCCGCGACGGGATCGCCCTCGTCACCATCAACCGCCCCGACAAGCTGAATGCCCTGAACGACCAGGTCATCACCGAGCTGGGTGAGGTGGCCACCCGGGTGAGTACCGATGACTCGGTCCGCGCCGTCATAATCACCGGGGCCGGCCCCAAGGCATTCGTGGCCGGTGCCGATATCACCGAGTTGGCGACAACCGACACCGTCCGGGCCCAGGCGCTCTCTCGCAAAGGTTCGGAGATTTTCCGGCAATTCGAGCAATGCCCCAAGCCGGTGGTTGCCGCGGTGAATGGCTTCGCGCTGGGGGGTGGGTGCGAGCTGGCTATGGCCTGCCACCTCAGGATTGCCTCGGAAAACGCCAAGTTCGGGCAGCCGGAAGTCAAACTCGGAATCACCCCCGGCTACGGCGGCACGGTGCGCTTCCCCAGGCTGGTCGGCCGAGGCCGAGCTCTCGAGTTGCTGATGTCAGCCGCCCTGATTGATGCCCCGGAGGCGTACCGGATCGGGTTGGTCAATCGGGTGGTGCCGGCCGATCAACTCCTTTCCGAGTGCGAGAAACTGCTCCGCAGCATCCTCGACAACGGCCCGCTGGCGGTAGCCGGGTGCATTCGGATGGTGGAAGAACAGGAATCGCTGACCCTCGATGACGCCCTGGCCCTGGAAAGCCGGCGCTTCGGTGAATTGGCCGGTACCGCCGATTTCAAGGAAGGCACCGGGGCGTTTCTGGAGAAGCGAAAGGCGGGCTTTTCGGGCAGCTAGACGGCTGCAATTCCCCCTCACAAACGACTATTTTTCTCCCATGCTGGCAGAGCGAATTGTGGCTCGGGGATTCCGGAATCTCCAGGACCTTGACCTCGCTCTTCCGGCTGGTGGGGCGGTCTTTCTGGGGCCCAATGGCCACGGCAAAACCAACCTCCTCGAACTGCTCTACTACCCGGTCCTGTTTCGCTCCCTGCGGGGCGCCCGAGACGTCGACGTCACCCGTTTCGGTGAGGCAGGCTTCCACCTGACGCTGACCCTCGAGGCGGGCCGCCACCCCCGGGACCTCTCGGCCGGCTTTCGCTGCCTCGACAAGCGAAAGCGACTGACCTTGGATGGCGCGGAACCGGAACGCCTGGGAGATGCCATCGGCCACTGGTTGGCGGTGGCCTTCCTGCCCACCGACCTCCGGTTGGTGCAGGGAGCGGCGGCAGAGCGGCGCCACTATCTCGATCGGGTGCTGTCCCTGGCGGATCGAGAGTACCTCCGGGCGTTGTCGCGGTACCGGGCAGCGCTGGCCCAGCGGAATGCAGCGCTCCGGCAACACAGCCCTGCCTTGGCGGCTGCCTTCGACGAGCCCCTGGGAGCAGCAGGCGCGGTGCTGGTTCGCTCCCGGCTGCTGTGGACCGCCGGCCATGCCGGACCGTTGACCGCAACCTGTCTTGCGCTGGGCGAAACCGCCGACGTGACAGTGCGCTATCGGGGAGACGATTCCTTGGCCGACCCGGCGCAGTGGCCTTCGGCACTGGGCCGTGCTGCCGCTCGCGATTCGCTGCTCGGTGCCACGACGGTCGGACCCCATCGCCACGATCTGGAACTCCGGATTGGCGGGCGGCTGCTGCGGGAAGTCGGCTCTACCGGGCAGCAACGCACCGCGGCGGTGGCGCTCAAGCTGCTGGAACGGGAAACCTTGGCGAGCTCCTCCGGCGCGGAGCCGGTCTTGCTGCTCGATGATGTCTTTGCCGAACTCGATCGCGGGCGCCAACAGCGGCTGGCCGCTGCACTGCAGGCAGGGGACGCTCGGCAGACCTTTATCACCGCGCCACGCGAAGAAGAGCTGCCGGAGGGCTTTCACCTGGAAACTCTTACCGTATCGGACGGCCAGGTCAGCAAGCTGCCCCGGAGCGTGATGGCGTGAAGGCCCGGGCGCGTTCGACACCGCAATCGCTGGGGCACGCGCTGGATGCCTGGCTGGCCAAGTCCGGCCTGGCCAAGCGGCTCGACGTATCTCAGGTGGTGGATCGTTGGGCCGACGTGGTCGGGCCCCAGGTGGCCGCCGTAACCCGGGCCGAGGCGGTGAACGCCGATGGCACGCTCTGGGTTCGGGTCGCAACCAGCGCCTGGGCCAACGAACTGAGTCTCATGACCCCGCGAATCCTGAGCCGGCTCAATCAGGACCGTCGAGGACACATCAAGGAAATCCGCTGGCTTACCGGGCTCTGAGCCCAATTCGGCGTCACCAGGGGTCCACAGAATGGCAAGCAAAGAGCCCAACGGCAAGAACGGCCACGATTACGATGCTGACTCCATCCAGGTCCTCAAGGGCCTGGAGGCGGTGCGCAAGCGGCCCGGGATGTTCATCGGGTCGACCTCGGAAAATGGGTTACACCACTTGGTGTACGAGGTGGTGGATAACTCGATCGACGAGGCGATGGCCGGGTTTTGTGACACCATTAGCGTCACCATCCACGCCAACAACGCCATCACCGTCATCGACAACGGCCGGGGCATTCCGGTGGATATCCATCCCACCGAAAACATTCCCGGTGTCGAATTGGCGCTGACGGTACTGCATGCCGGCGGCAAGTTCGACAAGGACACCTACAAGGTGTCGGGTGGGCTCCATGG
>JANNSC010000122.1:0-9831 GCA_031402135.1 Gemmatimonadales bacterium
GATTGCGCCAATCAGTTCCAGGCTGCCGCCGCCGATGTCCGCCACCAGGGCCCGGCCGGTCGAAAGCGGAAAATGATGAGCCACCGAGCGCCACGACAGCGCGGCCTCGGTGTCGGCGTCGATAATCCGGAGCGGCAACCCGACCTCACGGCGAACCCGATCCACGAATTCCTTGCCGTTCTCCGCCTCTCGCACCGCCGAGGTGGCCACCGCTGAGATGCGGCGCACCCCCCGGCGCTCGGCCACCTCCCGCATCCGGCCAAGTGTCTGGAGTGCCCGCGCCATGGCAAATTCATCGAGGCGGCCCGATTCGGCGATCCCCGCCGCCAGCCGGGGCTGGTCTTTCACCTCGTCCACCACCTTGATGCCGGTCTCGGTGTCGTACTCCGCCACCAGCAGCCGGATCGAATTGGACCCGACGTCAATGGCGCCGAGCCGTTCACCTGGCTCGGGCGCCTTGGCGGCAAGCGCTGTGAGGTACGATCGGCGCATCAGCTGTGGCCCTTCATGTCCTCGGCGTGATGTTTGATGGACTTCCCTTCGACCAAGAAGACTACTTCCTCTCCGATGTTGGTGGCCAGGTCCGCCACCCTCTCGAGATTCCGGCTCACCAGGAAGAGCTCCAACCCCGCACTGATGCTGTGAGGATCCTCCATCATGTGAGTCAGCAGGATCCGGAATACCGATCGGTTGAGCGCGTCCACCTTGTCGTCGCGAAGACACACTTCCCGGCCCGCCGCCGCATCTCCACGGACAAACGCTTCCAGCGCATCGGACAGCATTTCGCGGGCCAGCCGGGCCATTTCGATGATCTCCGGCTCCGGCGCGATGGGCCGGCTCCGGGCCAGCCGGTCGGCCGATTGGGCCAGGTTGACAGCGTGGTCACCGACCCGCTCCAGATCGTTGGCGATCTTGATGGCTGCCACCAGCATGCGGAGGTCTCCGGCCATCGGCTGCTGCAGCGCCAGGAGGTCGATGCAGGCTTCCTCGATCTCGACCTCCATGCCGTCGATGATCCGGTCGCCGGCAATCACCTGCCGAGCCTTCTCCGGGTTACGTTCGAGCAGCGCCTCGACGGCCAGCCGGAGCGCCGCCTCCGCCTCGCCGCTCATGGTCAGGAGCCTGACCTTGACCTGGCTCAGCTCCTCGTGAAAATGCCGGTGGGTGTTCTGGCTCATCCGAATCTCCCCGTAATATAGGCTTCGGTCTGTGGATTGGTGGGCGCGGTGAAGATCCGTTCGGTGGGGCCGAACTCCACCAACTCGCCTTTGTAGAAGAATCCGGTTTCGTTCGACACCCGGGCCGCCTGCTGCATGTTGTGGGTGACGATCACGATAGTGTACTTCGCCTTGAGCTCCACGATCAGCTCCTCCACCCGCGCGGTGGCAATCGGGTCGAGCGCGGAACAGGGCTCGTCCATCAGCAAGACGCTGGGATCGTTGGCCAGCGCCCGTGCGATGCAGAGCCGTTGTTGCTGACCTCCTGACAAGCCGGTGGCAGGAGTGTCGAGCCGATCCTTCACCTCGTCCCACAAGGCAGCCTGCTTGAGGCAGCGTTCTACCCGCTCAGGCAAATCGCGGGATGCAACCAGCCCATTGAGCTTGGGACCATAGGCCACGTTGTCGTAAACTGTCTTCGGAAACGGGTTGGGCCGCTGGAACACCATCCCAACCCGCTGGCGCAAGCTGACCAGGTCGACACCGGCGCCGAAAATAGACTCACCCTGGACGGCAATCTCCCCCTGGTAGCGGGATTCCGGGATCAGGTCGTTGAGCCGGTTGATGGACCGGAGAAAGGTGGACTTGCCGCAGCCCGAGGGGCCGATAATGGCCGTAACGCACTTGCCCTGGATGGAGAAGGTCACGTCACGGAGCACCGAGCGGGGCCCATAGGCAAAGGAAAACCCGCGGACGTCGATGGCGCCGCCGATTCCCGGCTCCCGGGCAAGCGTGGCTGGCAGTGTCATCCGAAGCGCCCGGTGATGTAGGCTTCGGTTCGCGGCTGGACCGGCGCGGTGAATATCTGCCGGGTCGGTCCGGTTTCCACCATCTCGCCGAGGTAAAAAAACGAAGTGGTATCGGACACCCGAGCCGCCTGTTGCATGTTGTGCGTCACAATCACGATGGTGAAGCGCTGCTTCAGCTGGAACAGCAGCTCCTCGATGCGCTGAGTGCCCTGGGGATCGAGTGATGCCGTCGGCTCGTCGAGGAGAACCACTTCCGGCGCCGGGGCGATGGTGCGGGCGATACAGAGCCGCTGCTGCTGGCCACTGGAAAGTGCCGTGGCACTGCTGCGCAGGCGGTCCTTCACTTCCTCCCACAACGCTGCGACGGTCAGCGCCTGTTCGACCGAGTCATCCAGCGTTGCCTTGGCCACTCGACCGTCGAGCCGGAGCCCCGCCGCCACGTTGTCATATATGGACATGGTGGGGAAGGGGGTCGGCTTCTGAAACACCATGCCGACCCGCCGGCGCAACCGGCGGAGGTCCACCGAGCGGGAGTAGATGTCATCGCCGTCGAGCTGGACCAGACCGGTGACGCGGGCGCCGGGGGTTTCCTCGTGCATGCGGTTGAGGGTGCGGAGAAAGGTGGATTTTCCGCAACCGGACGGCCCGATCAGGGCGTGAACCTGATTGGGCTGGAAGGCGAGCGACACCTCGCGGATCGCCGCGGTTGGGCCATAGAACGCAGTGAGGCCTGCGGTCCGGAGCCGGGGTTGGCTCACGTCAACGCGGTCCATCGAACCGGCGTCTGGTGGCAAGGCGGGCTGCAAGACTGAGGACAAAAACGACCAGGATGAGGACGAGGGCCGTGGCCCACGCCAGGCGGTGCCAGTCGTCGTAGGGGCCGGATGCATAGGTAAACACCACCAAGGGGAGGGCGGCCATCGGCTGCTGGAGGCTGGTGCCCATGTACTGGCTGCCCAGCGCGGTGAACAGGAGCGGCGCTGTTTCGCCGGCAACCCGGGCGATGGCGAGGAGCGCGCCGGTGACGATTCCCGGAAGGCAGGTTCGGACCACCACGCCGAGGCTGGTGCGCCAGCGCGGGAATCCCAGCGCGAGGGCCGCCTCCCGGAGCGAGTGGGGCACCAACTTGATCATCTCTTCGGTGGTGCGCATGACCATCGGGATCATCAGCACCGCCAGTGCGGCGCTTCCGGCGAACCCGGAGAAGTGCTTCTGCCGTGCCACGATCCAGGTCCAGGCAAAGACGCCCACCACAATGGATGGGGTTCCATTCAGCACATCGGCAATGAACCGCGTGGCGGTTGCCAGGCGGCTGGCCGGCCACTCGGCGGCAAAGATCCCCGCCCCGATGCCGATCGGGAGTCCGATGAGGCACGCCGTACCGACCATCAGGAGGGTCCCGACGATGGCGTGGGCCACACCGCCCCCGCTCTCGCCTGGCGGGACCGGCAGCTGGGTGAAAAACGCCCAGTTGATGCTTCCGACGCCTTTGACCATCAGAGTCCCGAGAATCAGGAACAGCGGGAGCACCGCCAGAACCGCGGAGACGACCAGCAGTCCGACCATCACCCGGCTCTTCGCCCGCCGAAAGCCCTTCCTCACAGTCCGGCTCCGCCGCTGCTCCGGCCCTTGGACACTTTCCAGATGAGCAAACGGGCGGCGGCGTTGACCAGCACCGTCACCCCGAACAGGGCGAACGCCACGTAGCTGAGCGCGGCGAAATGAATCTCAGTGGACGCTTCGCTGAACTCATTGGCAATGGCGGCCGCCATGGTGTATCCGGGGGCGAAGAGTGACGCGGCGATGTCGTGGCTGTTGCCGATCAGCATCGTCACTGCCATCGTCTCGCCCAACGCCCGGCCCAGCCCGAGGATCACCGCACCGACAATGCCGGATCGGGCGTAGGGAACCACAGCGGTCCACGCTGCCTCCCAGCGGGTCGCGCCCAGGGCGAGTGCCGCCTCGCGCTGGCTTCCCGGCACGGTGGCGAGCACCTCGCGGGTCACCGACATGATGTAGGGCATCACCATGACGGCCAGGATGATGCCGGCCGAGAGCATGGAAGGGCCGTAGATGGTGCCGCGGAACATCGGGAGAAACCCCAGGCTGTCCCGGAGGAACGGAAAAACCGAGGCGCGGAGGAAGGGGATCAGGACAAAGATTCCCCAGAGGCCGTAGACCACACTGGGAATTGCCGCGAGGAGCTCGACTAAAAAGGAGATCGGTTTCCGGATGATGGGGGGAGCGAATTCAGTGAGGAAGATCGCCACGCCGAGGGAGAGCGGCACGGCGATCAAGAGGGCAAGGAACGACGACATCAGGGTCCCGTAAATGAGCGGGAGAGCCCCGAACTGCTCCGCCACCGGATCCCAAGTCGAGGATGTCAGAAAGCCAAAGCCAAACCTCCCGATGGCCGGCCGGGCTCCCCACCACAGCTCGAAGACCAGGAACCCGAGCAGCGTCGGGATGGCCAGCGCGGCCGCAGTAAGGAAAAGCCGAAACGCCCGGTCGCCTCGGCTCTTGCCTTGGAGTGCTTTAAACTGATCCGAAAGCCCGTTCACGCGATCGGCTTGCCGGCGGCCTTGAGCGTTTTGATCCGGGCCTGAACCAGTGCCACCACCGGCTTGGGCAACGGGGCATAGTCGAGCGCAGCCGCCATCTGCTGGGCCTCGTCGGTAATCATCCAGTCGAGGAAGGTCTTGAGTGCCTTGCCCTTGACCGCATCCTTGATGTCCGGCTGGACCAGAAGCCAGGTGAATGAGGAGATCGGGTAGCTGGCATCACCGGGGGCGTTGGTGATGGAAACCCGGAAATCGGTATTGGCGGAGAATGTGGCCGACGCGGCAGCGGCGGTGACCGACGTGAGCGACGGGGCAATGAACTTGCCGGCGCTGTTTTTCATCTGGGCGAACGCCAGCTTGTTGCTCGAGGCGTAGACCAGTTCCACATACCCGATGGCGCCATCGGACTGCTTGACCTGCTGGGTGACGCCCTCGTTGCCCCGCCCGCCGAGCCCGACCGGCCAGTTGACCGAGTTGGCGGTGCCGACCTTCTCCTTCCATTCGGTGCTGACCTTGCTCAGGAAATCGGTAAAGATGAACGAGGTGCCCGACCCGTCAGAACGGTGGACGACGATGATGTCCTGCTTGGGCAGGGCGACGCCGGGGTTGCTCGCCGCGATGCGCCGGTCGTTCCAGGTGGTAATTTTGCCAAGGAAGACGTCGGCGACGGTAGGGCCGTCCAGCTTGAGCTGGGTCTGGCCGATGGCGGCGAGGTTGTAGGTCAACACCACCGCGCCCATCACCGTGGGGAGGTGGAGCACTTTTCCCTGAACTGCGCTCATCTGTTCCTGGGTCATGGGGCCGTCGGTGGCGCCGAAGTCCACTGTTCCTTCGGTGTACTGTCGAATGCCGCCGCCGGAGCCGATCGACTGGTAGTTGATCTGTACGCCGGTCTTCTTGTTGTACTCGAGGAACCACTTGTTGTAGATCGGGTTCGGAAAAGTGGCGCCGGCACCGGTCAGCGACTGGGCCGCAATCGGCGCTGCTTTGGCGGCACCGGCCACCAGCGCGAGCACCAAGCCCGCAAATCGAA
Organism: Gemmatimonadales bacterium; assembly: GCA_031402135.1. GTDB lineage: Bacteria > Gemmatimonadota > Gemmatimonadetes > Gemmatimonadales > GWC2-71-9 > JABFSM01. The sequence goes on from JANNSC010000122.1 coordinate 5,561, forward strand.
TTCTGCGCGACATGCTACATCCTCCTCAGAATGTGAACTGCAGCTGGAACAGCGCCTGAGACCGCACTGCCTCGAGCGCCGGGGTGGTGATTCCGCCTTGATAGGTCACGTGGTCGAGGTCGGCGAGCACCCGGAGATTGCTCGACACAGTGTAGGACGCCCCGGCAATGAGCCGGCTGTAGCGATCGTTGGCGACCTTGGTATTGGGATCCACCAGGTCCAGTCGCCCGATGACGCCGAATTTGGAAGTGATCGGGTGGACGACGCCGAAGAGGCTGATTACCCGCCCGGTACGCTTGGCCGAAACCGGCGTGGTGAGCGCGCTGTCGACGGTGCGGGCGAATTCGCCGGAGAAGGTGAGCGCCTTTGAGCGATACGAAGCGAGGCCAACGTAGCGCTGGCGGGTGCCGCCGCCGGTGGGCTTGCCGTAGTGGCCATAGGCGGTGAGCCGGAAGCCGCCGGTCGGGCCTCCCTCATCAGTGCCCATGACCCGGACGGAAATCCTGCCGGTCAGGTCCTTGCGCTGATCGCCGAGGGCTCGATTGTAGTTCTCGCCGTTGAGCACACCGGCCGAGACGGTCACTTTGTCGAATCCCCAATTGCCGTCCACCAGAAAGCCGAGGTCGGAGGAGGAGAGGTATCCGGCGCGGTCCAGCGCCACGGTCCCCTGCATCCGGTAGTCCCAAAGGGTCTCCTGCCACTCGATAAGAGGGGTGTTGAGGGCGCCGAGCTTGAAAGTCAGTGCGCTCTTTTCAGGAGTCCAGCTTACAAAACCGTACTTGAGCCGGTAGGCCAGCGAGCCGTCGCCGGCGCGATAGATATCGGCGGTAACCCTGGACTTGATGCCGTAGGCGAAGCTGCCCCGAACGTTGATGTAGGCCCGGGTGAGGTCGAAATTGTTGAGGTGGTTGGCAGAATCTTTGAGCTGATAGACGTATTGGGCGTAACCAACGCCGCCGACGGTGACGGTCGGCGCCTGGGCCCCCACGGTTCCTGCAGTTCCCAATACCAACCCTGCAGCAATGCCCAATCCAGACCGTCTCATGTGCACGCGTGGACTCCTCGAGTATAAGGGCTGGCCCCCCAGAGTGGGATAGCCATCGGCCCAGGATCGAAGATGAAGAACGCGGGCGACCGTTACACAACTGCGACGATTGCGTAACGACAGCGTAACGGCGGGCGGTTTTCAGGCTGGCTGTGGTGTCGGGAGCCAGCAGTGGATGGTGGTACCCTGGCCCAGGGTGCTCTCGGCCCAGACCCGGCCGCCGTGAGACTCGACCAGGTGTTTGACAATTGCCAGCCCAAGCCCGGTGCCCCCCTCGGCGCGGGAACGGGACGGATCGGCACGGTAGAAGCGCTCGAAAATTCTGAAAAGGTGGTCGCCGCCGATCCCGGTTCCGGTGTCCCGGACGCTGATTCGCACGCCCCCTGCCTCGGGCTTGGCGGATACCGTCACCCGTCCGCCGGCCGGCGTGTACCGGCGGGCATTGTCGTAGAGATTCACCAGCACCTGGCGCAGTGCATCGGGATCCACAAAAATCTTTTCTGCCCCGGGCGCAATCTCAGAGCTGAACCGGTGGGCCCCCCGCGCGGGCAGGTCGAGTTCGTTCCAGACGTCACCCAGCGCCGGTTCGGCTTGAATCCATCGGGGTGCGGGACGCCAGGTTCCCGACTCGATCCGCGACAAGTCGAGCTGGTCGTCCACCAGCTGCTGCATCCGATGGGCATTGGCGAGGATCGTCTCCAGAAACCGCTTGCTCGTTTCGCTCCCGACCCCCTCCGACAGCAGCGTTTCGGCGTATCCCGAAATCGAAGTGAGCGGGGTCTTGAGCTCGTGGGAAACGTTCGCTACAAAATCTCGACGGATCACCTCGAGCCGCCGGAGGTCGGTCAGGTCGTGCAGCACCAGGACCGCGCCTCCCTCGGGGAGCGGGCGGGCGCTCACCAGGCAGGTGCGGTCGTCCAGAAGGATTTCCCGGTCGGGGATGGTCTCTCCCTGGAGGGTGGCATTCACCACTTCCCGTGCCGCCTTCTGGTGGAACAGCACCTGGAGCTCGGGGAGCGGCCGGTCGGCGGAATAACCAAGCAGCCGGCGCGCCGCCGGATTGGCGGTGAGGACCCGGCCTCGCGCATCGGAGGAAATGACTCCCTCCACCATCGCGTTGACCAGCATCTCGGTTTCAGCCTGCTTGCGGCGAAGCGCGTCGAAGCGGGCCTCGAGTTCTTCGTGCATGCCTCGGAGCGCACCGACCAGTGCATCAACATCGGGAATCCCGGAATGCGGGAAATGCGGGGTGGTGCCGGCGGCGATTGCCCTTGCGGCGAGGGCGGTTTCGGTGAGCGGCCGTGCGATCGAGCGGCCCGCCACCGATGCCAGCAGGACGCCGAGCGCCAGGGCGAGCAGCGCCGCGACGAGAACCGAGCGCTGGCGCCGCCAGACCACCGCATCGACTTGGTCGAGCGGGAGGGCCACTCGGATGACTCCAGGTCCGCCGACCGCAGGTCCGCCGGGGATGGCGACATACATAAGGTCGCGGCCGATAGTGCTGCTGGGCCGCTTGGCCTGCCCGGTCCGCCCGGCGAGTGCCGCCGCCATTTCCGGCCGGGCGGCGTGATTCTCGACCTGGTTCAGCTCCGCCGCAGGCACGTCGGTGTCGGCCCTTACCCGGCCGTTGCGGTCCATGAGGGTTATCCGGATCCCGCCGGCGGCCCCGAATCGAGTGGCGAATTGTCCCCAGGCGAGCGGATCCCGAGGCAACGCCTCCCTGAGCAGGCTGGCCTGGCGCTCGAGGTTGCCCCTGAGCTCCTGCTCCAGGTCGCTCCGGATCCACAGCTCCGCCGCCACCACCAGCACCAGCACCGTGACGATGAGGACTGCCACCGTAACGGCCATCAGCCGGCGGGCGAAGTTCACTTGGTGCCGCTCCGGAATCGGTAGCCGAAGCCCCGCACCGTCTCGATCAAATCTCCCACCCGGCCCAGCTTGCTGCGCAGCCGCTGGATGTGCATGTCCACCGTCCGGGTTTGGATATCCGGCTGGGCGTCCCACACCGTTTCCAGCAGCTGGGGCCGGGTCTGCACCCGACCCCGCCGCTCCACCAGCAGGAGCAGGAGCTTGAACTCCGTGGCCGTAAGTGGCACCTCGACCCCGTCGAGCGACACCTTGTGGGCGCCCCGGTCGATGGTGAGCGGACCTTCGACGATGGAGGATCCCGCTGCAACCGCCGGTGCCGCCAGCCGCCGCAGCAGCGCCGCCACCCGTAGGGTGAGTTCCTGAGGGGAGAACGGCTTGGTCAAATAGTCGTCGGCGCCTAAGGACAACCCCTTGATCCGGTCGGCCTCTTCCCGGCGGGCCGTCAGCAGGATGACGCCGATGTCGCTGGTATCCCGGCGCTGCCGCAGCTCGCGCAACACCTCATATCCCGACACCCCGGGTAGCATCAAGTCGAGCACCACCACGTCGGGGCGTTCGTCCCGGGCCGCTTTCAACGCGTCCTGCCCGTTTGCTGCGGTAGACACCCGGTACCCGGCGCGGGCGAGGTGATAGGCCACCAGCGCGGTGATATCGGGTTCGTCGTCGACCACCAGGATGCGGTGGCTCATGGGCGCTCTCCCTCGGTGCTGACGGCGGGAGCCGGGCTCTTGCCCCCGACCGGCACTCGCCCGCGGCCGTGGGAGCGACTCTTGTCGAGGGCTCGGTGGCGTTCCAATCGCATTTGTTCGTCATGCCCCAGCGAGTCCAGCACCGCCTGGATCAACCGGCCGTTGGGGCCCGCCTCCGTCCGGAGTCGATAGAGCACGAACTGGGCGATCGGCGTGTCGCGAACCACGTGGGCCTTCTTCAGCACGGTGAGGTGGCGGGAGACAGTCGGCTGGGGGAGGCCGAGCACCGCTTGCAGGTCGGACACAAACAGCGGCGCCGCCGCCAGGCAGTTCACGATGCGCAGCCGGGTCGGCTCGGCGAGGGTCAGCAGCAGTTCGGTCGGGGGCAGGGGGCTCATATGCGGCAGGACATATATACGTTCAGGCGCATTTGCGCAAGCCACCGTCAATCCCGCGATTGCGCTGGGCGGAGCGGGGGGGGATTTTACCTCGATGCTGCTTTCCGCACTCCTGGTAGCGGGGCTTGCCGGCCGAGCCGATTCCACCCTGCTCCGGATTCTCTCGATCAACGACTTCCATGGTACACTCGAGCCGAGGGCGTACGGCTGGTCGAATCGCCGCCTGGTCGGAGGCGCCGCGGCGCTCAAGGCCACCCTCGATTCCGCCGA
>JANNSC010000123.1:0-17398 GCA_031402135.1 Gemmatimonadales bacterium
GCAAGGATCACCGCATCGGCAAGGTGGGTGGCAATGACGCCGGTGACGAGATCCCGGGTTATGATCCCCCGGGCCTTTCCGTCCACTACGACCAGATCGAGCATTTCGGTGCGGGGGTGCATACTCACCGTCCCTGCCGCAATTTGTCGCTCCAGGGCCTGATAGGCCCCCAGAAGCAACTGCTGGCCGGTCTGCCCGCGGGCGTAAAAGGTCCGGGAAACCTGGGCCCCACCGAACGACCGGTTGGCCAGGAGCCCACCGTATTCCCGGGCAAAGGGAACCCCCTGTGCCACGCACTGGTCGATAATGTTGACGCTGATCTGGGCCAGTCGGTAGACGTTTGCTTCACGAGCGCGGAAGTCCCCGCCCTTGATGGTGTCGTAGAACAGCCGGTACACGCTGTCTCCGTCGTTCTGGTAGTTCTTGGCGGCGTTGATGCCGCCCTGGGCCGCAATGCTGTGGGCCCTCCGGGGCGAATCCTGAAAGCAGAAGCAACGGACGCGGTACCCCAGCTCTCCGAGGGTGGCCGCCGCCGAGGCCCCCGCCAGCCCCGATCCCACCACGATCACCGAATTGTTCCGCTTGTTTGCGGGGCTCACCAGTTTGAGTTCAAAACGGTGGGTATCCCACTTCTTCTCCAGCGGGCCCGCGGGGATCTTGGCGTCGAGTGGTTGCATCGGATTACCGGAAGAACCGCAGCACGACGGCCACAGGGATCGAGGCAAAGCCGACTGGCACTACCACCGCCAGCGCAGTGGCGAGCCGTCGGCGAGCGTGATTGACGTGCGGGTGATTGATGCCCAAGGTCTGGAAGAGGCTCCACACGCCATGGTGCAGATGCAGAGACAACGCCGCCATGGCCAGCAGGTAGAACAACGCGACCGCCGGTACGCCCAGCCCGATCACCACATTGGAGTAGACATCGCCACGGACAAAATCGGGATGCAGCGTTCCGGTGGTGAAATGGAGGATGTGCCCGACGATGAACAGGCTGAGCAGGACCCCGCCCCAGCGCATGGTCCGGGCGGAGCGAGTGGAAATCTGGCTGGTCTGTTTGGTGTAGCCGAGCGGCCGCGCTGACCGAGCCTGACGGGCCAGCGACCAGGCACTGTGTACGTGAAACAGCACCGAAACCAGCAGCACCCCGCGAACCACCCAGAGAATCCCCCCGAGGCTCTGGAGGAAATGAGCATAGGCGTTGATTGCAGCCGGCCCCTTGAACATCAGCAGATTCCCGGTCATGTGCCCGGTTACGAACCCAACCAGGATCAGACCGGTGACCGCCATGACGATTTTGCGCCCGACGGTGGATCGGTAGAACCGGGAAGCCCAGCCCATCCCTAGACCGACAGGCTGGCTTGGATGCTTCGGACCGCCTCGGCGGATGCGTGGAGCGCATTGCGTTCCGGTTCGGTGAGCCCGACTTCGATGATCTGTTCCAGGCCGCCGCGCCCGATCTTGCAGGGCACCCCGCAGAACACATCCTTGAGCCCGTATTCTCCCTGCAGCCACGCGGCACACGGCAGCACCCGCTTCTTGTCGAGCACCATCGCCTCCACCATTTGCACCGCCGCCGCACTCGGGGCGTAGTAGGCGGACCCGGTTTTGAGGTGTGCCACAATTTCCGCCCCACCGTTCCGGGTCCGGGTGACGATCGCGTCGAGCTGGTCCTTGGCCAGGAGTTGGGTGACCGGAATCCCCGAGACGACGGTGCAGGAAATCAACGGCACCATGGTATCCCCGTGACCCCCGAGAACCATGGCCTGAATGTCGTCGACCGAGACCGCCATTGCCTCGGCGAGAAACATCCGGTAGCGCGCGGTGTCGAGGACCCCGGCCATACCGAGCACCCGCTCCCGCGGGAAGCCGCTGGCCTTCATTGCCACGTAACACATCACGTCGAGGGGATTGGAGACGACGACGATGATCGAGTTCGGTGCCACCCGGGCGATTTCCCTGGAGACCGACTGGACGATGCCGGCGTTGGTCTTGACGAGGTCATCCCGGCTCATGCCGGGTTTCCGGGCGATGCCGGCGGTGACGACGAAAATCTCCGAGTCTGCGGCCATCTGGTAGTCGTTGGTCCCGTAGACCCGGGTGTCGTACCCCTCGATCGGGCCCGACTGCCACTGGTCCAGCGCCTTGCCCTGAGGAACGCCCTCGGCGACGTCCACCATGACGACAACCCGGGCCAAATTCTTCTCGGCAAGGCGCTGGGCCGCGGTGGCCCCTACGTTGCCCGCGCCAACGACGGTGATCTTGTTGAGCATTCGGGGTTTCTCTGGGTTGAGTCTCGGGGTGCCGCGGCGAAATCCGGGCGCTGTGGCAGCAGACAAATCTAGCGCTCAGCGCCGCTTCCGAGAAGGACGACTGCGGGTCCGAGGCGCCTTCGGGGCCGGTTCCCCATCCTCGGTAAATGCCGCGGCAAGGCGGGCAGCAGCTTCGGCGCCGACCTGGCGGAGGGCCTCATAGAGCACGATGCCCGCCGCAGTTGCCAAGTTCAGGCTCCGCACCTTTCCGCTAGGCATCGGAATCGTAAAACATTCGTCAGGATGCTTTTCCAGGATCCGGTCGGGCAATCCGTCGGTCTCGTTCCCGAAGACCAGCACACTGTTGGAACGGAACTTCGCATCGGCGAGTGGTCGAGTCGCCCGGGCCGAGAAATACAGGCAGCGCTCCCGGGAAATCGCCTCGCGAAAGCTGCGCCAGCCGGGATGGACCCAGAGGTCGACCGCGTCCCAATAGTCGAGTCCGGCTCGCTTGAGAGTGGCGTCATCAATGGAAAACCCCAGCGGTTCCACCAGATGAAGACTGGTATCGGTCGCCGCGCACAATCGGGCGATGTTGCCGGTGTTGGGCGGGATTCGGGGTTCGATGAGCGCGACATGGAGAGCCATCAGCCACCCCTCGTATGCATCTCCCGCCGAGGATCGGCGCGGAGCCCGTCAAGCTGATAGAGCGCGCCCCGGCCGGGCGTGGAGGCCCGTTCTTCAGCACCGCGATCAGACCGGTTGCGCCACGCTTGGGCAATCAGTGCGGCAATTTCCGCGTCGGAGCACCCGGCCCGGAGCGGTTCCCGCAGATCCATTCCCGGTTCGGCGTACAGGCAGGAAAACCAGGTGCCATCGGCGGTGACCCGGCTGCGGTCGCAGTCGGCGCAAAACGGCGCCGTCACCGAAGCAATGATGCCAAAGGTGGTGCCATCAGGGAGGCTAAACCGCTCCGCTGGAGCGGACGATCCCGGCCGGGACAGTGGCTGCGGTGTTCCAAACCGGTGGCCGATGGTTTCCAGTAATTCAGCCCGGGTCACCACGTCGGCCAGTTTCCACCGGGTGGCCCCGCCGACATCCATGTACTCGATGAAACGGACCTCGAGATTGCGATCCTTGGCAAAATCCACGAGGTCAAGAATCTCGTCATCATTGTAGCCCCGAATGATCACACTGTTGAGCTTGATCCCCTCGAAGCCTGCCGCGGCGGCGGCCGCGATCCCGTTCACTACATCGCCGTGGCGGGGACTTCGGGCGAACGCCAGCATTCGGGCGGGACGCAGCGTATCAAGGCTCACCGTCACCCGTCGGAGTCCGGCGGCCCGGAGTGCCGCAGCCTCGGAGCCGAGCAGGAGCCCGTTGGTGGTCATGGCAAGATCGGTGATGCCGTTGCGGGCAGCCAGCATCCCTACCAGCGCCGGAAGGCCGTGCCGCAGGAGCGGCTCTCCCCCTGTCAAACGGACCTTGTTCGCTCCGAGCGAGACAAAAATTCCGGCCAGCCGGTCGAGCTCTTCGAAGGTGAGCAACGATTGGCGCGGCAGCCAGACGTAATGCTCCTCGGGCATGCAGTAGCCGCAGCGCAGGTTGCAGCGATCGGTCACCGAGAGCCGGAGGCTTCCCAGCGGCCGGCCGTAGCGATCGGGAATCGGCGGAGGAGCGACAGGCGTTTCGAGGCGGTCGATCACCGGTCAACCACCTCGGCTTCCCGGAGCTCTGCACCCGGGGAAGTCGGATCCACCCAGTGCACCGTCCCGTCGGCGTAGGTCTCCCGCTTCCAGATGGGCACCCGCCCTTTCAGCTCCTCGATGACATAGCGGCAGGCCAGGAACGCCTCATCCCGGTGGCTGCCGGCCACCGCAACGGCCACCGCGACGTCTCCGATGACAAGCGCGCCGACGCGATGCAGGAGCGCCACCTTCACCGGCCAACGGATTTCAGCCTCCGAGGCGATGTCCCGGGAAACCGCTTCCGCCATCGGATGGTAGCAGCTGTAGGTGAGGGCCAGAACATTCCGGCCGTCATGGTGATCCCGCACCACGCCGAGAAAGCTGGCAACCGCGCCGCGCTCCGGGGCGGTCACCGCGTCAGTGAGGAGCTGCAGCTGAATCGGGGCAGTGGTCAGAAACGTCACGTCAGCCCCCTGCCAGAGGCGGAAGCAGGGCGACTTCATCCCCGGCTGCCACTGGAGCGCTCCGGGAGGCGTGGCGGAGGTTTACCGCGACCAGCGCCCCATCGGCGATTCGAGCCCCACCGGGGAGCGCTCGGACCCACTCCAGAACCTGTCCCGCGGTCTCGACCCCGGTGGCCGGGAGGTCGAGCTGCTCGGTGCCGAGGAGCTCGGCGTAGCGCGCGAACAGAAGGACGCGAATCGTGGGCGGCTTCGAACCGGGAGGAGGCATGGCGACCGGAGTATGTCGGGAATCACCACGCCCGGCAAGCACGATGCTGTGAAGGGAGTGAAAATCAAACGGCGGGTCCGGGAACCCCCGAACCCGCCGTGTGCGCCGGAATGGGATGGTCAGCCGATCTCTTCCTCGGGGCCATCCAGCCCCTCGTGGGGCTCGTCTGCGACGAGGGCCCGCAACTCCTTGCTGGGCTTGAACACCGGAACTGGGCGGGCGGCAACTTCCACTGGCTCGCCGGTGCGGGGGTTCCGGGCCATGCGGGTCTTCCGGCGTCGGATCTTGAAGGTCCCGAAGCCCCGAACTTCGATGTTGTGCTGCTCCTTGAGGGCGCTCTTGATCGCGTCGAGGAATGCATCGACGACCCGGGCGCAATCCTTCTTGGAGATCAGCGGCCCGGAAGTACGGGCCATCGCAGCGGTTACCTGTTCGACTAGATCGGCCTTCGTCATGCTCCCCCCATTGGGTCACCGGACCGGCCAGCTCCCCCGCGGGAGAGCGTTCACACCGCCCGATAGTACGAGCTTAACCGTTGTCTGTCAAGGGGTTGCGGGATTTCGGGCTGCGGTAGCACGGATCATGGAGAGAAACTCGTCAAAGTGGGGGTACGCATCGTGGGGCCCCGGAGCTGCCTCCGGGTGGTATTGGACGGCGAAAACCGGAAGTGCTTTGTGCCGAACACCTTCCACAGTCCCATCGTTCAGATTCAGGTGGGTCACCTCCAGATCGGGCGCTCCGGGGATGCTCTCGACCGTCCCATCGACCGCAAACCCGTGATTCTGAGAGGTAATCAGCACCCGACCGGTGGAGATTTCCTTGACGGGGTGATTCCCTCCCCGGTGACCGTAGGGAAGCTTGATCGTCCGGCCACCGAAGGCGAGCCCCAGGAGCTGGGCGCCCAGGCAGATGCCGAAGGTTGGCACCCCGGAGGATGCCAGTTCTCGAATGTTCGAGATGGCATAGGTAATCGCGGCCGGATCCCCGGGCCCATTGGAAATGAAGATTCCATCGGGCTGCAGCGCCATGACGGCAGCGGGTGAGGTTTCGGCGGGGACCACGGTGACCCGACAGCCTCGGGCGACGAGCATCCGCACAATGTTTCGCTTCATTCCAAAGTCGAGCGCCACGACATGGGGGCCTTGGTCCCCATCGGTCCAAGGCGCCTTCACCGAGGCGTCGGTCGCGAGGTCACGTCCTTCCATGCTGGGTGAGGTGAGCAGCTCCGCCTTCAGCGCTCCCGACGGCTCGGTCCCCTCGGCGATCACTCCCCGCATCGACCCGACCGAGCGAAGCACCCGAGTGAGCCGTCGGGTGTCTATACCTTCGATGATCGGGATGCCGAACCGGTCGAGCCAGTCTCCCAGACTTTCGGTCGAGCGCCAGTTGGAAGGGTGGCGGGAGAGTTCCCGCACCACCACCCCGCGGACCTTGGGGCCGGCCGACTCCATGTCGGTGCTGTTGACGCCGTAATTCCCGATCATCGGGGCGGTCATCACCACGATCTGCCCCAGGAAACTGGGATCGGTAAAAGTTTCCTGGTATCCGGTGAGGCCGGTGGTGAAGACGACTTCGCCAAAGGTGGGATGAATCGGGGTCCGAACGGTTCCGGAGAAACAGCTTCCGTCTTCGAGCAAAACGAAAGCGGGGCGGTCGGTCACCCGATCGCCCCGCTCGTGTTGGCTTTCACTACGGCTTCGGGGCGGCCGGAGCCGGCGCCGGCAGCGCCGTCGTTCCGGGAGCCGGGCCAGGTGCGGTCTGCAGCGGCGCCGCGGGCACCGATTGCTGGGCGGGGGCCTGTTGCCGCAACTGCCGCTGGACGTCGGATTCTCCGATTGCGCGGTTCGACGCGACGATCGACAACAGCAGGGCAAGAAACATGAAGAGCGAGCCGGTGATCCAGCTGGTCTTGTGCAGAATCGTTACCGCTTGGCGCCCGCCCAGCACCATATCGGTGGTGCCGCCACCAAGGGAGGCGAGTCCTCCGCCCTGGCCGGCCTGAAGAAGCACGACCACGCCAAGGATGAGTCCGTCGATGATCAGCAGGGTGAGCAGAAAGTTGTAAAGCATTTCCAGTCCGGTAGTTGCTAGCCCGGAAATCTAGCGGCGAGGGTGCCTTCAGTCAAACTCGGTGGAGACAATTTCGGCCCACCCTTCGGGGACGAGGCTGGCACCGCCTACCAGTACTCCGTCGACCTCCGGTTCGGCCAGGAGCGCGGCGGCATTGCCGGTGTTGACCGATCCGCCATACAGCACCCGGATGACGGTTGCCCCGAGCCCCATCAGTGCCCGGCGGATTCCGGCGTGCACCACGGCGGCATCGGCAGGGGTGGCGTTTCGGCCGGTACCGATTGCCCACACCGGTTCATAGGCGATTACCACTCGATCGAGCTGCCCCGGATCGAGGCCTCGAACTGCCGCGTTGAGCTGCCGATTGACCACCCCAGCGGTCTGATCGCTTTCGCGTTCCTCGATGGTTTCTCCGACGCAGAGCACCGGCGCCAACCCCCCTGCCAGCGCGGCGAGAAGCTTCCGGCTGGTGGCCTCATCGGTTTCGCCGAACAGGTGGCGCCGTTCAGAGTGCCCCACCAGCGCCGCGGTCGCCCCGGCCGACTTGGCGAGCGACACCGAGAGCGCTCCGGTGAATGCCCCCTTGGGCTCCCAGTAGAGGTCCTGCACGCCGATCCGGGTTCCGTGAATATCCTGGAACGCCTGGGCGGCGGCCTCCACACTCACTGCGCTGGGGAAAAACCAGGTTTCGCGGTCCTCGCGGGGCCCATAGCGGTCGAGGAACCGCCCGGCAAAATCGCGCACTTCGGCCGGCCCGAGGTGCATTTTCCAGTTGGCGCAGAAGAGCCGGCGGCGGATTGGCGTGTTATGCATCATCCAGCGCGGCGACCCCCGGGAGGGGCTTGCCCTCGAGGAATTCCAGCGCGGCGCCTCCCCCGGTGGAGACATGGGACATCTGGTCGGCCACCCCGGCCTGAGTCACGGCGGCAACGGAGTCGCCTCCACCCACAATCGTGATCACCCCGCGCCGGGCCGCAGCCGCCATGGCGTGGGCGATCGACCGGGTCCCGCTATCAAACGGTGGAGTCTCGAATGCGCCCATCGGCCCATTCCACAACACCGTCCCGGCAGCGACGATTCGCTCGGAGTAGTCCACTGCAGTTTTGGGATCGATGTCCAACACCCGGAAGCCCGGAGGGACCTTGTGCCGGGGCACTGTGAGGGTGGTGACCCCTTCGAGCAACTCCGGCGCAATGACACAACCCTTGGGCAGGATGAGCCGGTCACCCGCTTTGGCAATCAGCGCTCGGGCAAGTTCGACCCGATCGTCCTCGACCAGGGAACGGCCCATTTCGAGGCCCATTGCCTTGAAGAATGTGCAGGCCATGGCGCCGCCGATGAGGATGGCGTCCACCCGTGGAAGCAGCGCATCAATCAGGTCAATCTTCCCGCTGACCTTGGCGCCGCCCAGAACCGCCAGGAAGGGGCGCTTGGGGTTGCTGATTGCTTCGCCCAGATAGGCGAGCTCCTTTTCCATCAGGAATCCCGACACCGCCGGCTTGAGCAGGTGGGCAATTGCCTCGGTGCTGGCATGGGCCCGGTGGGCCGATCCGAAGGCGTCGTTGACGTAGAGGTCACCCAGCGCGGCAAACCGCTTGGCGAGATCGGAGTCGTTGGTTTCTTCACCGGGATAGAATCGGGTGTTCTCCGCCAGCGCGACGCTGCCGCGAGGCATCCGGCGGGTTTGGGCAACGGCCACTTCGGTGCTGGGATCATCGATGAATGCCACCGGTGCGCCGAGCAGACCCTCCAACGGTCGGACGACTTGCCGGAGCGAGTATTTGGGGTCGGCGCCGCCCTTGGGGCGCCCGAAATGAGAGAGGAGCACCACCCGGGCACCCTTCTCCCGCAGGTAGCGGATGGTCGGCAGCGCAGCGCGAAGCCGGGTGTCATCGGTCACAACACCATCCTTGACCGGCACGTTGAAATCCACCCGGACCACCACGCGCTGGCCATCGAGGCGGACGCCTTCAAGCGAAGCCAGGGCCCGCTTCATCAGCCCCGGGTGCCCAGGTAGCGAAGCAGGTCCACACACCGTGCCGAATAGCCCATTTCGTTGTCGTACCAGCTGGAGACATGAACCAAGGTTCCATCCACCACGTTGGTGGACAGGGCATCGACGGTGCTCGACATCAGGTTGCCAGTGTAATCGATTGACACCAGTTCCTCATCGCTCACTTCGAGCACCCCTTTGAGCGCACCCCGGGCCGCCTCGCGGAAGGCGTTGTTGACCTCCTCGATGGTGGTGGGCCGCTCCACGATGCAGGTGAGGTCCACCAGTGACACATCAGCGGTTGGCACCCGAAGCGCAATGCCGTCGATCTTTCCCTTCACTTGGGGAATCACCAGCGCGGTGGCTCGGGCGGCGCCAGTGGTCGTCGGGATGATGGACAGGGCCGCGGCGCGGGCCCGGCGGAGATCCTTGTGGGGCAGATCGAGGATGCTCTGGTCGTTGGTATAGGAATGCACCGTGGTCATGTAGCCGCGAACGAAGCCGAACCGTTCCAGTATGACCTTCACCACCGGCACCAGGCAGTTGGTGGTGCAGCTCGCATTGGAAAGCACATGGTGCTTGGCCGGGTCGTAGTCGGTGTGGTTCACCCCGTAGACGATGGTGATGTCTTCCTGCTTGGCGGGCGCGGAGATCACCACCTTGGTGGCACCAGCAGTCAGGTGCTTGGCGGCGCCGGCCCGGTCGGTGAAGCGCCCGGTGCATTCCAGCACGTAATCAACCCGCAGATCCTTCCAGGGAAGCATCGCCGGGTCCTTCTCCGACAGCACCTTGATTGCCTTGCCATTGACATGGATGGCATCGGAGGAAGCTTCGACGGTTCCCGGAAAACGTCCGTGCACCGAATCGTACTTGAGCAGGTGCGCCAGGGTCCTGGTGTCGGTGAGATCGTTGACCGCGACGAATTCGAGATCGCCAACACCGGCCGTGGTAGCTGCGCGGATGACATTGCGGCCTATTCGACCAAATCCGTTGATGGCGACCCGCTTGGTCATGCCAACCTCCGTCCCAAGGTATCTGGTGCAGGGTGCAGCGCCGCCGCGGCTTCGGCCAGCGGTCGCGGCGCCCTCGCGAAGGTGATTCCAGCAACAGCGGGCGCCCCGGCCCGGAGCAGCGCTGCGGCGGCCTCAGCGAGGGTTGCGCCGGTGGTGAAGACATCATCGACCAGCATCACGGCGCCCGGCACCACTCCCACCGAAACGAAGGCACCGGCAAGATTGGCGCGCCGTTCTTCCGGGGTGAGTGCGGTCTGGGTGGTCGTTTCCCTCGCCCGGCGGAGTACCCGCTGCTCCACCGGTACACCCCAGATGGTTCCGAGCGCGGCCGCGAGCACAGCGCTCTGATTATAACCACGCTTGCGGAGCCGCGTTGGGCCGAGGGGAATCGGAACCAGCGTGGTGTTGCGAGGGAGTGCCACGACTCGGCGCATTGCGGAGGCCATTGCCTCCGCAACCCGCCACCAGCCCTCGTACTTGAGAAGGTGAACGGCGCGGCGGGCTCCTGATTCGAGCCAGAAGGCACTGGAAACCCCTTCGAAGCCGCTGGGCCAGTCGGCACAGATCCGGCACTCGATTCCCGGAGTGAGAGGCTGACCGCAGACGGGACACACCGGAAATGGCAGCGCGGTCCAGCGATTCCTGCATGGCCCGCAGATCAGGGAGTCAGGAATCGACCCATCGACCTCTTCACGGCAGCCGAGGCACTCGGCTGGGAGGATCCAGCGCTCGAGCGCGCCAGCGGCGGCGAGCTCAGTCCAGGGCGGCGCGGACCGCAGCACGCATCACCTCGCGGGGGGCGGCGTGGCGTGGGAACCACCGTTCAAAGGCAGCCCCGCCCTGCTCCACCAGCGCTTCTCGACCGTCACTGGCACGGCATCCCGCCTTCCGCATCATCGAGACCCATCGGGTTTCGCCGCGGCGATAAACCAGATCGAGAGCAATCCGAGCCGACGAAGATTCACCCGGTATCATGGGCAGCGGATCGGCATCGTCCATTCCAAGCGGGGTGCAGTTGACGATGATGGTGCAATCGGCCGTCTCGGCTGGAGCGACCCCAAGTGCCAGGGCGGAGGCGCGGAATGCGGCGGCGCGCTCCGGAGATCGGGAATGAACGGCCACCGCCGATCCGGCGCGTTGCGCGGCATGGAGCGCTGCACGGGCAGTTCCACCGGTACCAAGAATGCACCACGGTCCCTGGGGAGGATCGAGCCGCGACAGTGCGGCAAGGATTCCTTCGCTATCGGTTTCCGCCCCGACAAGGCCCTCCAGCTGACCCCAAAACGTGTTGCAGACGTCGGTGGGGTATCCGCCCCGGCGGTGGAGGATGCTCGCGGCCGCAGCCTTATGAGGAATGGTGACATTGCCGCCCCCGCCCTGCTGGGCCAACGATTCCATCAGTGGTTCGAGGGCCTCGGCCCGGCAGCGGATGGGTACGTACACGGCGTCGAGCCCGAGCGCTCCAAAGGCAGCGTTCTGCATGAGTGGAGAGAGGGAGTGCCCCACCGGATCTCCGAGGAGGGCAAAGACCCGGGTGGTCCCCTTGGTGAGGGTCATGTGCCACCGCCGAGCCGGCGGACCACCTCGGGAATCATTTCGGCCAGATCACCGAAGGTCTCGCGGTAGTGGTCCAGCTCATGGCCGTAGGGATCCTGCACCTCGACCCGGTTTCCGTTGCGCCCGGCGTACTCTCCCATCAAGCTGGCGCGGGCCCCGCCGCCAAGTTCTCGG
Source organism: Gemmatimonadales bacterium (assembly GCA_031402135.1). Classification (GTDB taxonomy): domain Bacteria; phylum Gemmatimonadota; class Gemmatimonadetes; order Gemmatimonadales; family GWC2-71-9; genus JABFSM01. Next base: position 11,477 of record JANNSC010000123.1, read on the forward strand.
ACCCGACCCAGGTGCGACCGCGCCATGGTGAGGACGAGATCGGCTTCATCCACCAATGCCCGGGTCAGCAAGCGGGCCCGATGTCCGGAGAGATCGAAGCCGCGCTCCAGGAGAACCAGGTAGGCCGCTTCCGACGCCGGGGATCCATCCCAGGCGCCGATTCCCGCCGACGATACTTCGATGCCCGACAGACCGGCCGCCTCGACCGCCTGGCGCAGCATCACCTCGGCCATCGGACTCCGGCAGGTATTTCCAGTGCAGACGAAGAGGACTTTCATGGTGCGAGGCGGCCCACCGCCCGGCGGAGTTCCCCCCGGGGCAAGGCACCCTCCCGAATCAGTCCGGGAACCGAGGTAGTGCAATCCACAATGGTGGACGGGGGAACATTGCCGAGGGTTCCACCATCGAGTACCAGCAGCGCCCCTGATTGGTACTCCGTTCCGAACAGGGTGGCGAGCTGTTCAGCACCGGCTGCCGGCGCCTGTCCTGGTCGATTGGCCGAGGTCGAGGTGAGCGGCTTGCCCAGCAGCGTGATCAGTCGGGCCACTGCGGCGTTCGAGGTGTGGCGAACGGCAAACCCGCCTTCGGGCCCGCGGAGCAGCTCGGGCAATCGGCCCTCACCACCCCGGAGCACCAGGGTGAGTGGGCCAGGCCAGAACGCCTCGGCGAGGGCGTTGGCAGATGGGGTAAAAACCAGGCCGGCGCGTTCGGCCATGGCACGGCTGGCCACCAGGAGCAGGAACGGTTTCCCCTCCGGTCTTCCCTTTAGGGCGGCAAGCCGGGAGACGGGACCCGGCTCGGCCGCCGATCCGAGTCCATAGACGGTTTCGGTTGGGTAGCCCAGGATGCCGCCGGCTTCGAGATGGGCGCGCACCGCGGATACCGCCTGCTCCGCGTCTTCCGGGGTATGGAACGGCAGCATCATCCCTCGACGGCTGCCATTGCCTCGGCGAGCCGAAGGTCGGCGGCGGTGGTGATTTTGAAATTGCTGCTGACATCAGGCACCAGAGCGACGCTCCCCCCGATGCGTTCCACCAACGACGATTCGTCGGTCCCGACAAATCCTCCGGAGCGGGCATCGGCAAAGGCGGTTTCGAGCAGCGGCCGGGGAAAGCCCTGAGGGGTCTGGGCCCGCCAGAGTGGGGTGCGGGGGACAGTGCGTAACACGCGCGCCGGGCCCCCGTCGGTGGCCGGATCGGCTTCCTTGAGGGTATCAGAAACAGGCAGGGCGGCGATTGCCCCGGCACCGGCCCGGGCGCTCCGAATGACCGCGTCGATGACCGACGGCTGAGGAAAGGGCCGGGCGCCATCGTGGACCAGCACCGTGGTGCAGGTCGGAGGCAGGGCCCGGAGTCCGGCCTCTGCCGAATCCATCCGGGTGGCGCCGCCCGGCACCAGCCGGAGCCGTTCCCCGGCCAGCGCCGCCAGCCATTCGGGGGGCGATTCGGCCACTCCGGCGGGCAGCACCACGATCACCTGGATCACATCGGGGTGGCTCAGAAATGGCCGGACGGCACGCAACAGGAGGGGCACTCCAGCGATGAGGAGGAACTGCTTCGGCGTGGTCCCACCAATGCGTTCCCCACGTCCGGCGGCAGTGATGACCACCCCCACGTCACGCGGCAAGGGTCCCCGCGAGCTCGTCCACATGCGAGAGTCCGATGTGCCGGAGCCCGGGAACCTGGACGCCCTGGCGGGGCGAGCCGAAGGCGCGGCGAAATCCCAGCCTCCCTGCCTCGGCGAGTCGGCGCTCGATGCCGCCGATGGGGCGAATCTCCCCACCGAGGCCGATTTCGCCGAGGTAGAGCGAATCGGCCGGGGTGGGCGTGTTATGAAGGCTCGATAGCAGCGCCGCCGCCACCGCCAGATCGGCACCGGGTTCATGGAGCTTGACGCCGGCGGTGACTTGCACGAAGACATCGAGCTGGGCAAAACTCGCTCCGCCCCTCCGCTCCAGAACCGCCAGCAACACGGCCAGGCGCTTGGGGTCGATACCGGTGGCCACCCGCTGCGGGGTGCCGTACCCCGACGGTGCCGCCAGCGCCTGGACCTCGACCAGCACCGGCCGAGTGCCCTCCATCAGGGCGGTGACCGCGCTGACACTGGTTCCCGCCGAGCGGGCGGCCAGGAATACGGCAGAGGGGTTGGGTACCGCGGCGAGCCCGCGCCCGGTCATCGAGAAGACGCCCAGCTCGTCCACCGATCCGAAGCGATTCTTGGTGGCCCGGAGCAGCCGATAATCGAGCGAGCTCTCTCCCTCGAAATAGAGCACGGTGTCGACGATATGCTCCAGCGTCTTGGGGCCGGCAATGGTGCCACCCTTGGTGACATGCCCCACCACAAAGACGGCGGTGCCGCTTTCCTTGGCAAAGCGCATCAGGTGGGCGGCGCATTCACGCACCTGGCCGACGCTGCCGGGGGCGCTCTCCAGCGATTCACTGTATACCGTCTGAATGGAGTCGAGCACCAGCAGCTCGGCGTGGGTGGCCCGGGCCGCTTCGAGAATTGCCTCAAGGCGGGTTTCCGGCAGCACCAGCACCGGTCCGGCGTCTTCCTCCAGCCGGTCGGCGCGAAGCCGGATCTGCTCGGGCGATTCTTCCCCGCTGGCGTAGAGCACTTGCCGGCCGGCGGCCCGGAGCCGCGCGGCGGTTTGCAGCAGAAGCGTGGATTTTCCAATGCCCGGCTCGCCCCCGATCAGGGCCATCGAGCCGGGAACGATTCCACCCCCCATGACGAAATCGAATTCGGGAATCCCGGTGGTCCAGCGAACCAGGCGGGACTCTTCGACCGAGGCGAGGGGCTGAGGGGTAATTCCAGGTGAACGCCGTGCGGTTTTACCGGCTGGCTTCGGCGCCAGCAGCGTCGGTTCCTCGGCGATGGTGTTCCATTCACCGCATGCCTCACAGCGACCGGCCCACTTGGAGTGGTCGTGGCCGCACTCGGCGCAGCGGTACACCGAGCGGGGCCGCGCCACCTCAGGACTCCTCGCGCTCGGACTGGCTGTCGAAGCGGGTAAAGGCCTTGTGGAAGTGCAGCCGGATGTTGCCGGTGGGGCCGTTGCGGTGTTTGGCGAGGTGAATGTCAGCCTGGCCGTCGATGTTCTGCCCGGAGCTTTCGGCCTTTTCTCGAAGGTCCTTGTACATCTCGGGACGGTGAATGAAGATGACGACGTCGGCATCCTGCTCGATGGCACCGGAATCCCGGAGGTCAGAGAGAATCGGGGTGCGATCACCGCCGCGTTGCTCCGAGGCCCGGGAAAGCTGCGAGAGGGCAATGACCGGAATATCGAGCTCCCGTGCCAGTGCCTTGAGGGAGCGGGATATATCGGAAATTTCCTGGACCCGATTATCGGAGTACTCCGGACTCCGCATCAACTGGAGGTAATCCACCACCACCATCCCGATGTCCACCTCGGCGCGGAGCCGGCGGGCCTTGCCCCGCATTTCGAGCAGCGTGAGGGAAGGGCTGTCGTCGATCCAGATGGGGCACTGCTGCAGGATGCCGGAGGCGCGGGCCAGTTTGGGGTAGTCGGAATCCCGGATCCGCCCCTGGCGCACTGCCTGGCTGTCAATCATTGCCTCGGCGCAGAGCATTCGTTGCACCAGCGCATCCTTGGACATTTCCAGCGAGAAGATGGCCACCCCATGCCCCTTGTGGGCGGCGTTGGTGGCGACATTGAGGCAGAAGGCGGTCTTGCCCATGGACGGCCGAGCCGCCACGATGATCAGCTCGGACTTCTGGAACCCCGATGTCAGCCCATCCAAATCTGCAAAGCCGGAGGGCACCCCGGTAACCGCAGTGCCGCTCTTATGGAGCAATTCAATGCGCTCCATCGTAGGCCACAGCCGTTCCTTGATCCGGGTAAAGCCGTCGGTTCTGCGCTCCTGGGAAATCCGGAAGATCCGACCCTCGGCCTGGTCGAGCAATTCGCTGGCGCCGGTCCGGCCCTCGTAGGCCTGCTGAATGATCCCGGTGGACGCCTCAATCAGGCGGCGAAGGATCGATTTCTCACGAAGAATTTTGGCGTGATGCTCGAGGTTGGCAGCCGTTGCGACGCTATCGACCAATTCGGCGATGTATTCCAGCCCACCGGCCGACTCCAGCTCATTCCGGCGGACCAGCTCGTCGCGGAGGGTGACGTGGTCGATGACCACACGCTGCTCGGTGAGCGCCGCCATAGCCCGGAAGAGGCGACGGTGGGCTTCCTTATAGAAGATGGAATGGTCGAGCAGCTCGGCCGCGCGAAGCGCCGCATCCTGGTCGAGGAGCATGGCGCCGAGCACCGCCTGTTCCGCATCCGGGCTCCATGGCGCGGATCGGAGGTTTTGCTCAACGGTCGAGAAGCTGTCGGGCGATACGGACGTCATCCCAGGTGGGTTTCTTCCAGTTCGGGTTTCGGAGCAGCGCGGCGGGGTGGTAAGTCACCACCAGTGGCGTACCCCGGAAGGAATGTACTCTGCCCCGCAAATCGCCGAGGCTGCGACGGACTTGCAGGAGGGACTCGGCGGCGGTCGCCCCCAGAGCCACCAGGACTTTGGGCGAAACTAGCTCAATTTGGCGCTCCAGGTAGGGCCAGCATGCCGCCGCCTCGTCAGGCAGCGGCTTTCGGTTTTGCGGGGGGCGACATTTGACGATGTTGGCGATAAAGACGGCTTCGCGCTGGAGCTCAATTGCCTCGATAATCTGGGTCAAGAGCTCGCCGGCACGGCCGACGAAGGGCCGACCGGTCTGGTCTTCGGTTTGCCCGGGTCCTTCGCCGATGAACATCAGCCGGGCCGTGGGGCTGCCCTCTCCCGGAACTGTCTTGGTGCGGCCCTCGCAGAGGAGGCACTTCCGGCACCCGGCAATAACACCGGCGACCTCCTCCAGGCTGTTCCACTCGGGAGCGGCTTCCACCAGGCCACGGCTGGGGGCCGTAATGGTGAGTCCGGGCTCCGATGGAATTGGTGGAGCATCGACCGACCAGTGCTTGGCAGAGCGAGTGGCCGAACTCGGCGGGAGCGGAGTTCCTCGCAGGAGTTGATCGAGCGGCTGGGAGAGAATCACTTCGTTCCCGCCAAGATCGCGCTGCAATTCGAGGTACTTTTTTCGGGAATCAGCCAAGGCGCGCCTCCACGGCGTCGAGAATTGCGTGGGCGATCACGGCCTTGTCCGCCAGCGGAATTTCCTGCCGCCCGCCGTCGCTGTCCAAAATGGTGACGCGATTGGTATCCACCTCGAACCCAGCGCCCGGTTCCAGGGCATCGTTCACCACAATCAGGTCGAGCGCCTTCCGGGTGAGTTTTTCTCGGCCTTTCCGCTCCGCATCTCCGGTTTCGAGGGCAAAGCCTACCATCAAACCCCCGGGCTTTCGGAGGTGGCGAGTTGCATCGAGAATGTCGGGAGTCGGTTCCAATTCAAGCGTGATGGCTCCCTCCCGGCGCGGGTGCTTGGTTGGGCTGTTTACCGCCGGCTGAAAATCGGCGGGCGCCGCGGCCATGATCAGCACGTCGGCTTGGGGGAGGGCCGAGGCAACTGCGGCCAGAAGATCCGCGGTCGACTCGATCCTTTGAATCGTCACTCCGACCGGGGCGGGCTCGGCCGAGGGGCCGGTGATCAGGATGACGTCGGCCCCGCGGGCCCACGCCGCTTGGGCCAGCCGGAATCCCATCTTGCCGCTGGACCGGTTGGTAACGACCCGAATCGGATCGAGCCCCTCCCGGGTCGCGCCCGCGGTTACCACGAATCGCTTGCCGGCGAGGGGCCCGGAACGGTGCAGCATCCGAGCGGCGTGGCAGAGGATCGTTTCCGGCTCGCTCATCCTCCCGGGCCGATCGGATGGTCCTTCGGCGAGGGGTCCGATCTCGGGCCCGACCAATCCGAATCCGCGCTCCCGGAGTGCCGCAAGATTTCCCTGGGTAGGCGCCGCGGCAAACATGACGT
>JANNSC010000124.1:0-13028 GCA_031402135.1 Gemmatimonadales bacterium
CCTTTCGAGCCACGCTCGAGCCAGACGGCCAACGAAGCCACTGGCTCAGAGTCAACCGGAAGCTGCGCGAAGCTGCGGGCGCTGAAGCAGGCGACGTCGTAAGGCTGGAGATCGCGCCGTCGGGAGAGGAACCGGAACCCAGGGTGCCGGCAGATCTGCGGAAGGCCCTCGCGGCCGCCTCGAAAGCGCGGGCGTTGTGGTCGGACATCACGCCCATCGCGCGCAGAGATTGGATTCATTGGATCGTCTCCGCCAAGCAGCCAGAGACGCGCGCGCGTCGAATCGACAATGCCTGCGCCATGCTCGCTGCCGGGAAGCGGCGCGTGTGCTGCTTCGATCGGTCTGGGTTCTATAGCAAGCGCTTCAACCCTCCCAAAGCGGCGATGTAGTTGAATACAGGTGTGCCTAATCGGTGCTATCGCACCGGACTCAGCGAGGTCCTCAGCATGGCGAGTCGTACCACGGCGCCGAAGAGCATCGACGAGTACATCTCGGCGTCTCCCGCAGAGGTCCAGCCGATTCTCAAGAAGATCCGACTGACCATCAGCGCCGCAGCACCCGGGGCGCAGGAACTCATCAGTTACCGCATGCCTGCGTTCAGGCTGCACGGCATCTTGGTGTACTTCGCAGCCTTCAAGGCTCATATCGGTCTCTACCCGCCGGTATCCGGCGATGCCAGCCTGCAGAAAGCGCTCTCGCCCTATGCAGGGCCGAAAGGCAATCTCAAGTTTCCGCTCGATCAACCGATTCCACACGCGCTGATCAAGCGCGTCGTGCTCCTCAGGGCAAAGCAGAACCGCTCTCGGGTCACGGCAAGCGAGAAGAAGTGATGGGGTGAACAAACAGGATGATGTCTAGCAGAGATGTCCGGCAACGTGGGGTACACGTCGCCGGTTTCCCTCGAATGATTCTCCGATGTGGAATCGGACACCAGGGGCATCTACCTTTCAGGACCATGTCGCTCAACCCGCTCCCGTTTCGTCTCCATCCCACCGGGAGGGATACCATTGGGCTCGAGGGTATTGCGTCGGTAAGCTACCGACTGAGCGGCTTCCTTCGTCTGGCCGATCAGGGCGTCGCCCTGGAGTGGACTGGCACCCGCACGACTGAGCAAGTCTCGCTTGACAGAATCGGCACCGACCTGGACGAGTTGCCCTTGGAGCGGTTCGAGTTGCCCTTTGGGCGGATCGCCGGTGCGTGGGTAATCGGGGGCTGGTGGAGGCCGCGATTTGAATTGCGGGCGCGGGGATCCGCCGATCTCAATGGAGTGCCATCGACCCGCGGCGTCACACTCCCCCTGCGAATTCATCGGCGTGACCGCAGTTTGGCCCGTGCGGTCGCATTGGAGATTACTGAGCGAGTCGCTGTCGCCGAGTTGGCGTTGGAGCATCGTCTACGGCTCGGGGAGGCCGGCGCCGAGTGATACGGACGACCGGTGTCCCGTGGTAGGAGACCACGTCGAAGAAATGGGAGACAAGCGCTTCCTGGAGAAGGAGAAAGCCTGGCTGAATCGGTAGTCGGGCCGGCTATTTCACTGTAAACACCACCAGGCGATCGGATTTCCCGAATCTGCCGCCGTCGCCCCCGGCGGCAATTGCCACATACTGCTTCCCGCCCGCCCCCAGATACGTCATCGGGGTGGCTTTCCCTCCCGCGGGGAGCTGTGCACTCCACACCTCATTCCCGGTGTCGATGTCGTAGCCGTGGATCCGTTGATCGAGCGTCGCTGCGATGAATACCAATCCGCCCGCCGTCACGATCGGGCCACCGAGGTTGGGGCTGCCCCACCTCGCCATCATGGGTGTCGCGTCGGGAACCATCGCACCGAGTGGCACCTGCCACCGAGTGGCTCCGGTGGCCAGATCGATCGCCAGCAGCACTCCGAAAGGCGGCGGAGTACACGGTGCCCCGGACGGACCCAACAACAACTCCCGCCGCATTACAAATGGCGTGCCCCGCATGTCGGTGTAGTCGGAGCCTTGCAGGCGATAGTTCGGCTCCTTGCGACGGCGCTGGTATTCCTCGCGGGGAATCAGTTGAACCGTCGCCGCAATGGTATTGACTGGCACCACCGCAATCTGCCGCCCCGGATCCACCGCAACGCCGCCCCAGTGAGCCCCCCCGATATTGGATGGCACCACCAGCGTCCCGCCCAGGCTCGGTGGCGTGAAGATCCCCTCGTTCCGGAGCCCCCGCATCTTGTCCTGACACGCGTTCTTGTCTTCCGGCGTCGGCCCCCAGGCGTCGAATGTGCTCCACCGGTGCGGACTGAGCGGCGCAATCCCGGTCGTAAACGGCTGGGTCAGCCACGCCAATTCGCCGGGAACATCGCTCACCGGAACCGGGCGCTCCTCGACCGGAAACACCGGCACTCCGGTGTCCCGGTGCAACACGAACATCATCCCCGTCTTGGTGGCCTGAGCCACCACTGGAATTCGGCGGCCGTTCTGCACCACCATCGTGAGCGCCGGGGGTGAGGCGTTGTCGTAGTCCCACAGGTCGTGATGCACCGTCTGGAAGTGCCATGCCACTGTCCCGGTCGCGGCCCTGAGCGCCACGATCGAGTTGGCATAACGGTTTTCTCCCTTCCGTTCGCCACCGAAATAGTCGGGGCTGGCGCTGCCTGTCGGCACGAACACCAGTCCACGCGCTGAATCGACGGCCATCACCGACCAGGCGTTGGCAGCGCCGGTCCGGTGGGCCGCCGGTCCAACCCAGGTCCGCCAGCCGGGGTCGGTTGAGTCCTGGGGTACCGGATCCCAGGTCCACCGAAGCACTCCGGTTCGTGCGTCGTAGGCCCGGACCTCGCCGCTCGCTGCTCCAGTCCGGTTGTTGTCGGCCACCGCCGAACCGACCACGATCAGTCCGTCAATAATGGCTGGCGGAGAGGTCACCTCGTATTCTTCCATCTCGAACGGGACGTTCCGAAGATTCTGCCGGAGGTCAACCGTTCCCTGCTTGCCAAACCCACCGCACCGGGCCCCGTTCCGAGCGTCGAGCGCCGTCAGTCGGGCATCGACCGTCGCCACGATGACCCGGAGCTCACAGTGCGCTCTCCGAGGTACCCCGGGGTCCGCCCAGAGCGAAACCCCGCGGCTGGTAAAGTCACCGAAACTGATTGGTTTCACCTCGAGATCGGTGACCCAGCGTTCCTTCCCGGTATCCGGATCGAGCGCGATCACCTTGCCGAGCGGGGTGCTGAGATACATCGTCCCTTGGTACACCAGCGGCGTTGCCTCGAACGAGACCGACTGGCTCATCTGCACCCCTGCCTCGCCGGTGGAATACTCCCACGCCACCAGCAGCCGGGACACATTGGAACGGTTGATCTCGGTGAGGGGCGAAAATCGCTCTCCCCCTCGGTCCCTGCCGTAGGAGGGCCAGTCGGGAGACGGCAAGGGCGGAAGCCGTGGGGTCTGGCCCAGGAGTGTGGTAGAAAGTGCGGCTGTCACGAGGCCACCCAAACCCAACAATCGAAGCCTTCCCATGGCGCCCTCCAGGCCGATCAGGCATTGTTGAAGTCTTTGCAGTGCATGAATATAGGTCAGTTCATCTACCCTCCCGAAAAATGAATGGACCCTCCCCCCCGGGCTCGGAATCTGTTAGTGTTCTACGGTTCACACAACCGGCCCTTGGAGTCACTTGGTGGCATCTCCCACCCATCTCTGTCCTTCGTGCAATACGGCGCTCCCGGAACAGGCGGCGTTTTGCTACGTGTGCGGCTCGGCCACCCCACCCGCCATCGACAAGTTGACCGGGGAAATCTCCATTCCCGACGGAGTGGCCCCGGCGCCAACCGCATCGGCCGACCTGATCCGCAAGCTCCGGGCATCGCTGGGCAATCACTACGAGTTGCACGAAATGATTGGGCGGGGTGGCTTCGCTGAGGTCTTCAAAGTTCGCGACCTGTGGCTCAAGCGCGATCTCGCCCTCAAGGCGTTGCGCCCCGATCTCACCGTGTCAGAAACGCTGCTGGCCCGGTTTCGGCGCGAGGCCGAAGCGGTCGCCGCTCTCCGCCACCCCAACATCGTGCCGATTTACGACATCGGTGAAGCCGAGGGCATCATGTATATCCTGATGCCCCTCATCAAGGGCGAAAGCCTCAAGTCGCTGCTGGTGCGGGACGGCCGCCGCCCCATTGCCGAGGCCCGCCGAATTCTGCTGGAGGCCGCCAGCGCGTTAGGATCGGCCCACGAAGCCGGGGTGGTGCACCGGGATATCAAGCCGGAAAACATCATGCTGGAGGGCAAGGCCCGCCGGGTCCTGCTCATGGATTTTGGCATCGCCAAGATGATGGATGCCGCGGGCGACAGCACGCTCACCTCGAGCGGCACCATCGTGGGCACCCCGCATTACATGAGTCCGGAGCAGGCCAGCGGCGATCCCCATCTCGACCACCGCACCGACATCTATTCGTTGTCCGTGGTCGGCTATCACTTGCTGACTGGCGTGGTCCCGTTCGAGGGCGAGAACACTCGCGCCATCCTCTTCAAGCAAATGATGGAGTCGCCCCGCTCGATGCGGGAGCTGGTGCCCGAGGTGCCCGAAGCCCTGATGGCCGCCGTGTCGAAGGGCATGGCCAAGGAGCCGGCCGACCGCTACCCCGACATCGAGTCGTTCTCTGCGGGCATCGAGCACGCGATCGAAGCCCACAAGCCTGCCGCGGAAAAGGTCAAACCGGCCCAGCCAGCCAAGCGGCTGCCCCTGATGCTCGCCGGCGCCGGAGTGCTCGCCACAGTGGCCATTGTGGTGGCCTTGGTCCGGGAGCCGCCCCAGGCGGAAACGCCCATCGTCCCGCCCACCACCGGAGTCACCGCGGCAACGGCTCCAGTGCCGGCCCCCTCGGCGGCGCCAACCACTGGCCGTGGGGTCCCCGCGGCCGCGCCGCCGCCGGCGCCGGTCGTGTTACCTAACCCGGCCACCCCCCGGCGCCCCGGCACCAACCCACCGGTGACCGGCACCCGACCCACCCCACCGCCAGCGCTGCCGTCCGCGAATACCAAGGCGGTCCAAACTTGCGCATCCACGGCCGGCGGAGACGATCGCGAAATCGCCTTCCGCACCTGCACCGTGGAGGCGGAAAAGGGCAATGTTGTTTCGGAACGGTTGCTTGCCGGGCTGTACGACCGGAGTCAGGTTCCCGGACACGCCGAAGAAGCGGTGAGCTGGTTCAAGCGGGCTGCCGATGCCGGCGACCTCCCCTCGCTCTTCCGGCTGGGGCAACTGCTTCACCTCGGCAAGGGCGTGCCCCAAAACGCCCTCGATGCCACAGCGAAAATCAAGCAAGCCGCCGAAGCCGACTATCAGCCCGCCTGGACCGCCCTCGCGGAGCGATATGAACAGGGGCTGGGCACTCGCAAGAGCGACAACAACGCCTTCGTCTGGTTCCGCAAGGCCGCCGAGAAGGGCGACGCGGGAGCGCAGGCAAAGGTGGGCGACATGTATGCCCGCGGCCGGGGCATTGACAAGGATGAGGCCGAAGGCGTGAAGTGGCTCACCCAGGCCGCCGACAAGGGCAATCGAGAGGCGCAGTACGGCGTCGGAATGGCGTACCTGCGCGGTCGGGGTGCCCAGAAATCCGATTCGACCGGGTACGCCTGGCTCAAGAAGGCCGCCGACCAAGGCCACGCGGAGGCACAGAAGGAGGTGGCAAAGCGGAAGCCATGACCCCAGCTTTCTCGTAGGCGGAGCTCTCCGTGGGTAACGTCCGACCCTGCCCCAGTTGCAGCCATCCAACCCCACTCGACGCGGCATTCTGTCCTGCCTGCGGCGCCGCGGCCGCGTCCCAGGTCCTGAGTGACACCCTGGTCGGCGTCAGCCTGTCCGGGAGCGGCAGCACCACCAGCTACGAACTCGCTCCCCAACGGTTGCAAGCCGCACTGGGCACCAGCTACGAACTCGGCCGATTGATCGGGCGGGGCGGGTTTGCCGAGGTCTTTGCCGTGCGTGACGTGCGCCTCAATCGTGAACTCGCCCTCAAGGTGCTCCGTCCCGACTTGATCCTGTCGGCAACGCTGGTGGAGCGATTCCGCCGCGAGGCCGAAGCGGTGGCAGCCATCCAGAGTACCCACATTGTGCCGGTGTACGATGTTGGCGAGGCCGATGGGATTTGCTGGTTGCTGATGCCCCTGGTGCTCGGTGCAACCCTCAAAAGCGTGCTGTTGCGCGAAGGCCGGCTGCCCGTCGAGGAAGTGCGCCGAATTCTTCTGGAGGCTGCCGAAGGGCTGCAGGCGGCCCACGATGCCGGCGTGGTACACCGGGATATCAAGCCTGAAAATCTGATGCTGGACGGCAAGACGGGGCGGGTGATGTTGATGGACTTCGGTATTGCCAAGGCGATGGACGCCTCGGTCGATCACGCGCTCACCGGGACCGGCGTGGTGATCGGGACACCGCAGTACATGAGCCCCGAACAGGCGATGGGCAAGCACGCCCCCGAACCCCGCAGCGATCAGTACTCGCTCGCCGCAGTGGGCTACCAGATGCTGACCGGTCGGGTGCCCTTCGAGGGAGACAATGTCCGCGAGGTCATGGCCCGGCAATTACTCGAGGAACCGACCCCGCTGTCCCGAATCGTGGACGGCATTCCATCCGCCATTTCCGCGACGATTCATCAGGCCCTGCGCAAAGAGCCGAAACAACGCTTCGCGTCGATGGCCGCTTTCGCCAAGTCGCTCCGGGGTGAGGTGCTCTCGCCGGAAGAGGGCGGTATCGTACGTCGCAAATCGGAGTTCAACATTCCCACGCGCCGACGTCCCTGGCTCGCCGCAATGGGGTGGGTTCTGCTTGCCGGTGCGGTGGGCTTCGGGGCAAAGCAGGCCGGCTGGCTCACCCCGACAGCGCCAGCTTCGGCTCCCGCCGAGAGCCTCCGGGTTACCCCGGATTCTCCGAGAGGCCGACCCTCCGGCGGCTCCCGTCCTGCAAGGCTGGCGCCGGTGACGGCCGGCACCGACACCACAACCGCGCCGGCGCCGCCGGCCCCGCCCGCCACCTGCGCCGAGGCGTTCGCGGCCCAGGCATGGACCACCGCAGTGTCGGCTTGCCGGTCCGAGGCCGATACCAGCGCCGCCTCCCGGCGCAACCTCGGCCTCCTGTACGCCAATGGGTACGGGGTGGAACAGAACGACCGGGCCGCCGCGTTGCAGCTCGGATTTGCGGCGCAGGACTTCGACACCGTGGCAATCATGGAAATGGCCCGGCGCTACGACACCGGAAAGGGCGTTTCCGTCGATCAGGCCAAGGCCACTGGTCAGTACGACCTTGCCGCCAACCTCGGCGTGAAGGCGGCGTTTCCCATTCTCGGGCGCCGACTGGAGGAGGGAATCGGCGTTAAACCAGATCCGAAGAAGGCGGTGGCCTGGTACGAGCGGGCCGCCGAAGATGGGAAGGGCGATCTCCCCTCGACCACCCGGCTCGCCGCCGCGCTGGCCGCAGGCCGCGGGGTCAAGCAGGATGAAACCAGGGCTCAGCAGTTGTATTCGAAGGCGGCCGAACGGCGGGACTCCGAGGCGGAATACCAGATGGGGATGATGCTGCTCAACGGCAAGCGCGGCATGGCCAAGGACGAGCGGGCTGCGGAGGGTTGGCTGAAGCGCGCCGCCGCCCAAGGTCACCCTCAGGCGGTCAGAGAGGTCGCCCGCAGAAAATGGTAGTTCGGTTGTTCAGATCCCGGTACTGGATTCAGGAACCGACCCGGTGCCACACATCGCCGACCCACTCCCAGGTGTCATTGAGATCTCCATCGGGATAGCCCTTTCTCCCGCCGAAGAGGACCACCCGGTCGCGCGCTGCATCGTAGGCCAAATACCCCATTCCTCGTGCCTCCGGCCCGGTGTCGGCCAGCTTCCGCCACTCCGTGCCATTCCAGGACCAGGTATCGCCTCGAAAACCCTCAGCGGCTACGCCCCCGAAGAGGATCACCACTCCACGCTTCGAGTCGTACGCAACCCCGGCGCCGAATCGGGGGGAAGGTCCCATAACCCGCTTTTCACTCCACGATCGACCGTCGAATTCCCAGGTATCGCCCAGCGGTGGGGGTCGTTGGCCGGCCGGGCCAAGCCCCATCCCCCCGAACACCACGGTCCGGCTCCGCTGCTGGTCGTAGACCATGGAATGTGCCTGGCGGGCCGGGGGCGATGCAGTCGGCACTCGGGTCCAGTTGTCACCGTCGAATTCCCACGTGTCGCCGTATGCTTGTCCTTGCCGGGCGCTGCCGCCGAAGGCCACGAAACGATTCCGCCGGACGTCATAGATAAAGCCGGGTTCCGCCGTCGGCATCTCCGGATGTACGCCAATGGTGCGCCAGGTGTCGTGTTCCAGCACGCGGACGTCAGCCAGTGAACGGCCGTTGAACCCGCCGAAGGCTACCACCTGGTTTCGCATCTGGTTGAACGCCATTTGGCTCCCGGAAGACTTTGCACCCGAAGGGGGAAGCCGGGTCCATCGAACGCCGTCGAAGGCCCAGAGGTCGTTGAAGAACTCGAAATTGCGGCCTCCTTCGATCGGGGTACTGCCGCCGGTGAGGAGCACCCGTTGCCCCGCGGCGTCGTAGACCATGGAATGGTGGGCCCGTCGCGGCGGAGTGGCCGAATCCTGTGAAGTGGGAAGCGCCTGGGGAAAAATGGACACCGCCAGACCGGGAATCAGGGCCAAGAGGAACGGCACCAGCATCGGTAGTCTCCCAATAGGGGGTCGTTCAATCCTGCGGGCGCGGCAAACCTGGAGTTTCTCTTCGCTAGCACCTCGAACCGACCACACACTGGTAGGCCCGCTCGACCAGCCCCGCCTTGATCGATTCTTCCCACAACGCCGGCAACGTCGGGTCGTTCCCGGTGACGAAGCGTGCTCGAAATTTGTCTAGGGTCACCGTCTTCTGAACCTCCTGTAGTGTCTTTCCCTGAAGCAGCAGCGTTCTCACCTGGGATATCGCAGCTTCGAACAACTCCCGTACCTGCCGGGTGTAGCTGTGATCGTGCAATACCGGACCATGACCGGGAATCAGCACGGCCACCGGGATTGCCTCGATCTGGCGCAACACCGGAATCCACGGGCCAGGATAGGCGCCGAATACGTAGGGAATCGGGTGAACCAGTATGTCCCCGGTGAACAGGATCCGTTGTGCGGGGAGATATGCCGTCACGTCGGCAGGGCTGTTGGCTCGATCCCAATTGTGAAGGACCACCACCCGCCCGCCTAGTTCCAGTCGCATTTCGGTGTCGAAGAGCCGCGTAGGCGCTGCCACCAGAATCGAGGTGAGTTCGACCAGCTCGGTTCTGGCTTCTCGAATGACTTGGTCCAGCAGGGCCGTCTCTGCCGGGGTGATCGCCCGCCCGGTGCTGTCCTTTCCGCCAGCCTTGATGGCCTCGAGGCGGGCCAGGTCGGCGCGCTTGGCTGAGGATGGCGCCTTGGCCAGACCCATGATCCTGGCCTGATTGAGCCCGACATACTCCGCGTTCGGGGTTGCCCCCACGATGGTGAGCCCGGGGAAGGCTGCCAGGTACTCGGCATTGCCATGGGTGTGGTCGCCGTGCCAATGGGTGTTGACAAGGTAGCGGACCGGTTTGGTTGTCAAAGAGCGGATCAGGGCGATGTCGGCCCGGGCCCGTGAGGGATAGTAGGTGGCGTCAACCACCAGGACCCCGTCGGATCCCACGACGACCCCGGTATTCCCATGCGGCCAGTTGACGGCACCACTGGGCCAGTCGTGGGTCGCGTCGGCGTGAATGATCGCATAGACGCCGTCGCCGACCCTTTGCACGACGGCTCCGCTGTCACGGACCTGGATTGGTAGGGCGACAGCGGCAACCACGCCGAGGTTCAACGAGAGGGGCATCGAGGGCTCCGGAGGACCGGGTTCGGTGGGCTCGGGTAGCCACCTGATTGCCCTACGGGGCCGCGAGTGGGGGGATTCAATCGCGAGAGTGCTTCGGGCTTCTTAATCGACTGTCCAGATCAGCGCCCATCCGAAGGCAATCCACACCAGTTCCCGAATCCGGCTCAGCGCCGCCACTTCGAGGCCGAGTGCGGGGGTGATCCCGATCCACTTGAACATCGAAACCAGCGCCAGCTCCTTCGAGCCCAGCTCGAACGGCATGAAAATCAGGATGTTGACCACCAGTGACGAAAAACTCCCCACCACAAACGCCTTCCACGGATCAACCCCGAGCCCCATCCCCCAGAGGATGATCCAGTATTCCGCCAGCGCCAGTACCCGCCCCACCATTTCATAGCCGAACGCAGCGTAGAACCGGCGCGGATTCTGGTTGTAAATCGCAATCACATGCTCGTCGATTTCATGCAGCGCGGCGGTGCGCGGCTCCAGTTTCACCGCCAACCGCTTGAGCAGGGGGGTCTTCCGGAGAATCTCCAGCAGGTGAATCGCCAGTCCCTCGCGATGCCGGGAAAAAAGGAAGACCGTGATTCCCCCGAGTGCCAGCCCGATCAGGGTGATTCCGCCCAGGACCAGCGGCGTCTTCGGCAGCATGATTGCGGCCGGAATCAGGGCCAGTAGCCACGCCACCACGTGGGCCAGGGCATGCAGCAGCCGAAACGCCACCACCGACCCCACCGCCCGCCGCCGCCCCAGTGCCTTGGTCGCCGCCAGGATCTTGAGCGGTTCGCCGCCGAAGCTCGCCAAGGGGGTGGAGTAGTTCACCGCAAAAGCCACCACCGTCATCCGGAAGGCGGCAAGCAGGGGAATCTTCTCCCCGCCGTCCGAAGTCAATTTTTGCCAGGCGATGGCATTGAAGACGTAGACCAGGGCCCAGAGCGGCACCAGCGCCACTACGACCCAGAGTGATTGCCGAAGCCCCGCCCAGAGCTGGGCGGGGCCGGCGTTCCACACCATCAACGCCACCACGGTGGCGCCGACCAGAAAGAAGACCAATCGGAGGGTGCGGCTCACCCTCCTAAGATACCCCGCCGTTACTGGCGAAGTGGACCGGCCAGCACCGCGTCGATTTCGTAGTACCCCTGAAACGACGCCGGTGCAAGGAGGGTTTGAAGCGCTATGGTTTCTGAATCCGGATACTTCCTTTGAAGCTGCGCACCACGATGTTGCTCCCGCCCTCCCGGGTCACGAAGCTCACCGGCTTTCCCTTGCCCGGTTTCGAGGGGCCGGCGGATTTGGCCAGGAAGCCCGCGTCGATGTTCCCGTCGAACGATTCCAGATCGAATTCCGCGCTGATGTCGGTGGGCAGCCGCAGCGTCACATCCCCGCTGTGAGTCACCGCTTCCAGGGTGCCGCGGGGGCCCACCTCGCCCTCGTACCCGATCGCGCCCGACACCGTTTCCAGGTGCGCACGGGTTACGCTGCCGCTCGTGAAAAGGATTGGGCCCCCGATACTGGTCGCGAGCACATCGCCTCGCGCCCCGGTCAGCGTGATGGTGCCGCTCCCTCCCTTGAGCCGGGAAACATCGTTGGCGCCGCGGACGTCCAGGTTCCCCTCCATCGATTCCGCGACCAGCAGCTTGAGACTCGCGTCCACCCGAATTCCACCCCCCACCGACACGCATTCCAGCTCGCCCGACAACCCCGAGGCCTCGATCGCGGCGCTCACCGACTTCACATAGACCTTGGCGCCCCGGGGCACCCGGATCTCCAGCAATGCCCCGGGTCCCGCCACCGTCTCATCCCGTCGCTCTACCCCGAGTTTTGCAACCTGCCCCTTCCCGCCGAAATAGAACGACGCGCCGGCCGGGAGGCTCCCGATCACCGCAATGGAATCGTGGTCCCAGCCGGTGATGCGGGTAATGCCAGCCGAATTGGAGATCCGGATCGAGGCGTCCGGCGCGATGCCGATGGCCCGGGACACCTTTTGCTGGGCGTCCAGCGGGCTCGCCCACGCCAGGCCCGCCAGCAGCCAATCGGCGCGCATCAGCTTGCGCTCCCGATCGCCGTCGCTCGGCGGAGCAGGTCCACCTTGTGCCGCCACGCCGCCACCACCAGCTGCTCCAGCGCCACGTTGCCCGGGTCGAGTGCCAGCGCCCGGTGTGACTCCGCCAGCGCCTGGTCAATTGACGCCAGATTGCGTTCGATAATGGCAATCGTCTCCGGCGCCAGCCAGCTCCGGGCCGTGGCAAGCGCCGTTGAGAGTTCGTCGCTGGCGGCGGTGTACTCGGCCTCAAACCCGATAAGGCGGGTCGACCCCTGAGAGGCTGGGCGGCTCGACGGCCGGAGCCACACCGCAGTCACAGCGGACGACGCGGCGATCAGCAGCACCGCCGCGGCCGCCAGCGCCCACTTCGGCAATGCAATCCGGCCCGCAATTCTCGGTCGCTCGATCCGTTCCTGAATGCCCGGCCAGAGGTCCTGGACTGGAGCCACCGCCTTCGGAAGCGCACCGGTCTGAGCCAACCGCGCTTCCGCCAGCGTCACCTCGGTGGAGCATGCTTCACAGCGACCCAGGTGCGCCTCGAACGCCGCCTCTTCTTCGGTGCGCAGTGTGCCGCTGGCGTACGCCTGCAGTCGGGAACGGAGCTCGGTGCAGTTCATCGGTCCATCGCCTCCCGAAGCAGCCGGCGGGCCCGGAACAACTGGGCCTTCGAGGTGCCTTCCGCCACACCGGTCATCACTGCGATCTCCCCATGCTGATAGCCCTCGACATCATGTAACACGAACACCATCCTCGCCCGCTCCGGCAACATGGCAATTGCCTTCTCCAGATCGAGCGCCACCCCGGCAGCCCCGGCCTCGCTGGGTTGCTCCAGCTCCCCCGGTTCGGACACGGCAAACACTCGGCGCTCCCGCCGTCCAGCCTTGCGCTTGTCACCCAGGAACTGGTTGACGGCCAGCCGGAAGAGCCAGCTTCCAAAGGCGCTCTCTCCCCGGAATGAGGCCAGCGACTCCCACGCACGGACAAAGGTGTCTTGGGTCAGTTCGGCCGCCGCATGGCTGTCTCCCGTCAGCCGGAGCGACAGCGCGTGCACCCGCCCCACATGGGTCCGGTACAGCGCCTCGAATGCGTCCGGATTACCGGCTTGGGCCAGGGCCACCGTATCGCTCACCGGTACGGCCCGGGCCGACGCCG
>JANNSC010000125.1:0-11065 GCA_031402135.1 Gemmatimonadales bacterium
AGAAACCCAGGTCGAATTCAACGGAGTAGCGTCCCGCCGCGGCGGCCGGCACTCCGGGTTGGGCCGCCGGTTAGATTTACAAGGCCAGTCGAAGCTCGCGGGTGGCGGTGTCGGCGCGGGCAAGGGTAACCCGGAAGCGCCGAGTGATGCCGTCGAGCTGGAGTTCGGTGTCCTCCAGCTGCAGCGAACCGCTGCCATCCATCAGGCTGTCGCTCAACAGCACGGTCCAGTCGAAGCGCTTGCCGCCGGACTCCAGCACGATCATCTGTTTGCGAGTCACTTCCCGGGCCAGGTCACTGAGCCGCGCCTCGTAGGATTGCCGGCTCTGGATGGAGAGCGGCGCGGCTTCGATTTCCCGGCGGATGTGCTTGAACAGCGGGGTGAGATTGAGCGCCTCATGAAAATTCTGGGCCAGGAGCTCCATTTTGAGCAGCCGGGTTTCCAACGAGGTGGACTGAGCGTCGAAGAAGGAGCCGATGATGGACTGAAACATTTCCTTCCGAAGCGTCGCTTCTGATTCCTCTCGGCGAGTCATCAGTTCCGAATACAGCCGGAGTTTGGCCTCACTGCTCTGCTGCCGTTCGACGGTACGGGAGCCGATGAAGCCGAGACTCGCCACAGCAATGGCGGTGAGCAGTCCGCCGACCGGGGAGAGGATGATCTGCAGTCGGTCCCAGAAGTCCTTTTGGGGCTTGTCGCCTCCCGATTCAGTCATGGCTCAGACCCGCTTGAGGAAGTACTTGCCGTCCTTCAACTCCAGCACCAGGCGATAACGGGCCGGCTGGTCGAAGGCCACCACGTCGACCGTGGCCGACTGCTTCTCATAGTGCACCGTGAGCTGGCACCTGCCGCCGGTCTTGACGGTGAGCCGGAAGGAGCCCTCGGCGTCGGTCTTTCCGGTGGTGGAATCGGCGCCGCAGGCAAGGCGGACTTCTGCGTCAGCGAGGTACTTCTCCCCCAACCGCACATCGCCGAAAATCGTGCTTGTCGGCGCGGCGGCCGAGAGATGCAGGAGCAGAACAAACATTCCGGGCATGACGGGACCTCGAAAGGAGAACTGGAACGCAATGCTATTTCTTGACGATGGCCCCGGCCAGCTGGGCCACAGCGGCGAGCGTGGTCTGGGCGGCGTTCAAGCCGAGCCGAAAGTCCTTGTCGGAAAAGGTAGTGTAGACGTCGATGGGCTGGTGCCAGGTGGGGTTCCAGCCGCTGCCGGTATCCCGGAGCCGCTCGTTTTCCCGGAGGCTGATGGCGGGAACGAAGTCCTGGAATGGCCCGGAGTCGGTGTTGCTCATCCGATCGCCCACATTGGCGGGGTAGTCGGTGGCGTAGCGGTCGTTGGCCCGTCGGAAAAACCACGCCAGCTTGGCCGCCTCGTCGGCAAATTTCGAAGTGGCTGCAAACTCAATGTTGACGTCGGCTTCGCGGCGCTGCTCCGGGCTGACCATCCCGTCGGGCCCTGGCGCGCCGTGGTCCCACAGCATCATGTCGTGCTGGATCATCCCCAGCCACTTCGGCTCGGGGTATTGGCCCGATCCGGCCGGACTCTCCTTGCCCTGCAACTCCTTCCGCTGCTCGACATACGCCCGGGCGCCGTTGAGGCCGGTTTCTTCGTTGTTCCAGAGGGCAAACCGGATGGAGCGCTCGGTTTGTACGTCGGGTGAATTCAGAATCCGGGCCAACTCCATGACCAGCGCGGTGCCGGAACCGTCGTCGTTGGCGGCAGCGCCGAAGCCGTGACCGTCCATGTGGGCGCCAATGATGTACATCTCGTCTGGCCGGGTGGTCCCGATCTTGGTGCAGAACACTTCTTCTCTCGGACCGGGCGTGTCAGGCTCGGCGTTGATGCGGCGGAGCGCCGTGTCAGGCTGGAGCTCGGGATCGGTATTGACACCGGTGCGGCCGCGGAACCCTTTCTGGGGTAGGGTCGAGGGACGCGCGATGCCGGGCGTCTGCGTCGGCGGACGGCGGGTCGTGGTGTCTCCCGGAAGGCGGAGCTGGCGGTTGGCGTAGTCGTACTTGATCCGCTCCGTATTGCTGCAGCCATAACTCTTGAGCTGGGCCTCGATCCAGTCCACCGCGGCGCGATTCCGGGCGGTGCCCTGGCGGCGGTCGCCGAACTGGGTGAGCCCCTTGATGGTGGCCTTGTACTTCTCCAGGTCGAGGCGGCGAACGATGATACGGACCGGATCGTTGGTGGTGTCTGGGGCCTGCTGCGCCGGCACGCCGGTGGTCTGGGCAGCGGCGGGAGTCGCCACAAGCAGGAGGAAGCAGAGCGCTGGCGGGAGGAATGCGAGAGGGCGCATGGTGCTTCTCCGGAGGCGATTGACGGGACTCATGTCAGACGTCCCGCTTGGTTGTTGCCCAGGCAGCGAGCCGGGTTCCGTGGATGCTGAATTCCCTTTCGAGCATGGGAATGTCTACGTCGAAGCCCACCCGATCAAACCACTCCGACATAGTGGCGATGTCCTCGCTGTTTTTGCGCACCTCTTCGATGGGGACCGGGACGAAGGAGATGGTCCGGCCCAATCCGGTGCTGAGTGCCTTGGCGGCCTCCGGCATGGTGAGGGCGTCGCCGGCGAGGTCGATTTCTCGGCGGTTGAGGCGCTCGGCGTCGGTGAAGGCTCCGGCATGAAAGCGGCCGACATCCTCGACCGCGATCATCTGCAGCACGGTCGTCGGTTTCATCGCCACGTACATCGCATCGCCATTCAGGAACCAGGGGGAGAGCAGATTCTCCATGAAGAAGACCGGCCGGAGAATAACGTGGGAGGGAAAGTTGAGACTCCGGACGGTCTGTTCGATGCGCCACTTGCTCTCGAAGTGGGGGATGCCGGTGGCGCGGTGGGCCGAGCCGGCCGAGGCGTATACGAAGTGCCGGACGCCGGCCTCACGGGCGAGGGTGGCGAGGCGCTTGCCCTGCTCCTCCTCCCGCTCGACGCCGGCTTCCAAGGCGTTCTGGACGGAAAGGACGCCCCAGATGCCCTTCAGTGCTCGGCTGAGCGAGGCCGCGTCATCGAGATTCCCCTCGACCACGGTGACGCCGAGGCCGGCGAGCTGCCGAGCGGCGGGGCTGTCGGGTTTGCGAGTCAGGGCCCGGAGCTCGAAGCCGTTGCCGAGGAGGTTCTTGAGGGTGGCGCCACCCTGCTGGCCAGTGGCACCGGTGATGAGGATGGATCGGGGGGCTGGCACCAGTTGGCGTCTCCGAATTCAGAATTCGATCTGGGTGGGCGGGAGGCCCCGGTTGGGGACCGGCCCGGAAGGTAATGCGCGGCGGTTACCCCCGCAGCCAGACCGGCTTCTGTTTCAGGATCGTTCGAAAGACCGGGCACGATTCCCGATGGGCGCCGGGAAGGTACCCGGTGCTCATCAGGAACTCGCCGACAATTTCTCCTCCGGTAAATCGAAACGTCTGCTTGAACAGCGTGACCCACTCCGCCTTGGAGAGGGGATGGTTCGCGTCGAGCCACCCGGCAAAGGAACCGTGACTCTTCCGGAGGGCGAGGATGCTCCGGGCGTTGGCGATCGCCGCCGCGATCTTGAGCCGGTTTCGGATAATGCCGGCATCGGCCATGAGTCGGGCGGTGTCGCGGATGCCGTATCGAGCGACTCGGGCCACCTCAAACCCGTGAAATGCCTGCAGAAACGCTTCGCGTTTCTTGAGGATGGTGAGCCAGGAGAGGCCGGCCTGGTTGATTTCCAGCACCAGCCGTTCGAAGAGCTGGGCATCTCCCTCCAGCGGAAATCCATACTCGGTGTCGTGATACGGTCCATGAAACGGGTGGCCCGGAGCGACGTCACAATAGCCTGACACGATCAACCCATCTGGGCGAAGCCCACCATGTTACCGCCCGGTTCCCGCACGTAGAGCTCGGTGCTGCCGTAGAAGGTCTGGTGCCGGGGCTTGACCACCGGTGCGCCGGCCATCGCCCCTTCGACCTCGTCGAGGTTGTCCACCGTGAGAAAGAGTACGATGGAATGGCCTTCGAGCTCTTGGGCGCTGCCGGGGTGGTCCTCGATCACGCTGGCCCGGGTCTGGTACATCACCTCGATACCGTCGCGCTGGGCGCTGGCAAACATCAGCTTGCCATCGGGGCCCGGCACCTCGTGTTGCTTAACGAAGCCGAGACGCTCGATCCAGAAATCGAGGCACGGCTCGACCGCGTCCACCACCATGACCGGCGTGAGCTGCTTGAACACTGGAAATTCTCCGTTGAGGAATTGTTCATGGACGGGAGCCATCCAAACTACCACGGTACTGATGGTGTTGACTGTTGGGCCCGATTGTTTGACCCTTCTGCATGCGTGCAATCATCTATGGCGGTCCGGGAGGGGTGGAGGTCGTTTCCCTTGGGCAGGCTCCCGATCCGGTGCCGGGGGCCCAGCAGATTCGGGTCCGGGTCGAGGCGGCCGGGCTCAACCGGGCCGACATTCTGCAGCGCCGAGGATCATACCCGGCACCGCCGGGTTGGCCCAGCGACATACCCGGCCTGGAGTACGCCGGGGTGGTGGAGCAACTTGGGCCCGGAGTGACCCGCTGGCGCACCGGAGACCGAGTGATTGGCCTGGTGGGCGGTGGGGCCCATGCCGAGCTGCTGGTGACCCACGAAGACGAGGCGCTCCCGGCGCCGATGAATCTCACCCTGGCCGACGCCGCCGCCATTCCCGAAGCGTTCATCACAGCCTACGACGCGCTCAACGCCCGGGGCCGGCTGATCCGGGGCGAATGTCTGCTGATTCACGCCGTGGCCAGCGGGCTGGGCACCGCCGCCGTGCAACTCGCCAAGGTGATTGGGGCCACCATTCTTGGCACCACCCGTTCCCCGGCCAAACTGGCGGCGCTGCGAGAACTCGGACTCGACGTCGGCATCGATACCAGCGGGGGATCGTTTCGGGAGCAGGTGGCGATCCCGGTGCATGTCATTCTCGACGTGTTGGGTGGCCCCGCGTTTCAGGACAACCTGGCGGTGCTGGCTCCCCGCGGCCGGCTGGTGATGCTCGGGTTTTTGCAGGGACCGGTGGCACCCCAGGCGAACCTTGATGTGATTCTGCGCAAGCGCCTCGAGGTGATCGGAACCGCGATGCGGAGCCGGGGAGCCGAGGAGCGCTCCGCTGTGACAACCGAGTTTCGAGAGCGGGTGTTGCCGCTGTTCGGACCCCACCTTCCCAGCGACGAACCGATGCACAGTTTGAGTCATCCTGCCCGTATTGGCGCGCTGCTCCGGCCGATTGTCCATGCGGTCTATCCGATGGCGCAGATCGCCGAGGCCCACCGTGTTATGGAGGGGGATCAGACCACCGGCAAGGTGGTGCTCTCCTGGTCGGCGTGATTCGGCTTCAGGAACCTCGGGTTTCGAACCGCCGGTGACGGGCGCACCGCCGACAGCTTCCGCACCCGATCGAGCGCCCCCTGGAGTGTCTGGTCGCGCCGTGGGGCGGGGGAGGCGAAGAGATCGAGCTGGGCGGCGGCCTCGGTCAGCCGGTCTGCCGTTACCGTCATTTTCCTGACGGCAATGCGGCGGGTGAGGGTGAGGGCGAGGGCCCGCCGGGCGGCGGCGTGGAGCTCCTGATCGAGGAGGCCTTCGCGCAAAGGCACGGCGCGAGCGGCGGTGGTGTAGTCGGCGTAGTCCACCTGCACGGTGAGCCGCCCCGCGGCGAGCTGGCGCTGGCGGAGCCGCAGCCCCAGCGCGTCGGTGAATCGGCGCAGCAGTGCGTGCAGGGCGGGGAGGTCGTTGGTGTCGGTGGCGAGGGTGTGGGACAACCGGTACTCCGCTTTGACCTCGGGTGGCAGCACCGGCCGGGCATCGATGCCGCAGGACCAGGCGCGCAGCACCCGCCCCCGGGTCCCGAACACGGCGCAGAGTTCGCTTTCGGCGATGGCCGCAATCTGGCCGATTCGCTCCAGCTGGTATTCGTCGAGCCGCACCCGGATATCGTCGGGGATGTCGGGGAGCACTCCCATTGGTCGGGGCGCGAGGAATGGCGCCTCGCTCCCTCCGGTCACCAGCAGTGGCCCGGTTTCCTGGTGCCGATGTCCCACCACCCCGGCGTCGAGCCGTCCCGCCCGAGTTGCCGCTTCCGAAACCAGCTTGTTGATGGCAATGCCGACGGTGAGGGGGAGCCGCAGCCGGTCCCGGGATTCGCGCCGGATCCGCTCAGCCACATCGACCGCGGGGCCGAAGAGCCGGTCGGTGCCGGAGAGGTCGAGGAAGGCGTGGCCCCAGCCGCGGGGTTCGATGACCGGGGCGTAGACCCGGAGGATGTGGTGGAGGGCGCGGGAGGCGCGAGCGTAGAGACGCGGGTTAGGTGAGAGCAGGATGAGATCGGGGCAGCGCTTCCGGGCGGCCCGGACCAGCATGCCGCGGGTGATACCGGCGGCTTCGGCCTCGGGGGAAAGGGCCAGCACGGTGGCCCGGTCGGCGCCGGGCGGCGCCACCGCCAGCGGCCGGCCCCGCAGGGCCGGGGCCGCCAACCGCTCGACGGTGGCGCAGAAGGCGGGGGGATCGATGTAGAGGATGGATTTCATGGCTTTGGCTAGCTCGCGCGGCGGCTCAGGATGCCGGCTCCGACACCTCCGCCTTCCGCCGCATTCCCTCGGATACCGGAAACCCGAATGCCTGCTGCAGCGTAACCAGCCGCCGGGTCAAGGCCTTTTCGTAGTCCTGCCCGGCCCGCTGGCTCCGGCCGTAGCGCTGCTCATACCGCGCCACCAACTCGGGAAACTCCCGGCGCAGCAGCGGCAGGAAACCGGTGCGCGCTGCGGGGCCGAGTCGGAGCGCCTCCCCGGCCACCCAGCGTGCCCCGGCTTCCCGGGCTGCTTCCATGACGGCGGCGAGCGCCGGGTAGCCATCGGTGATGCCAGGAATGATTGGCGCAATCAGCACCCCGGCGTTGATGCCCGCGGCGGTGAGCCGGCTCAAGGCGCGGAAGCGGGCATGGGGCGCCGGCGTCCGGGCCTCCAGCCGGCGCAGCAGCTCCGCGTCGGTCGACGCGATGGAGAGGTGCACCGAGAGCTCATGCCGCTCCGCGATGGCACTGAGCACGTCCACATCCCGCGCGATCAGCGGCGACTTGGTGATGATGCCGATGCGCATCCCGCGATGGTGCAGCAGCGTTTCCAGCAACCGGCGGGTGAGCCGGAACTTTCGCTCCGCCGGCTGATAGGGATCGGTGGCGGTACCGATGACCAGGGCCGTACTGCCCAGCCGGGATGGATCGAGGGTGCGCAGCAGGACCTCCGGCGCCGAATGCTTGACCAGAATGTTCCGCTCGAACGATTGATGGGGTGAGAACCCGGCTTCAGTCTGGCCCGACCGCTCCATGGTCCAGGCGTGGGTTTGCCGCGCATAGCAATACGAACAGCCGAACTCGCACCCGATGTAGGGATTCAGCGACCAGAACTGCATGTGGGTGCTGGCCGGCGGGTTCAATACTCGGCGGACCGGCAGCGAGAGGAATCGAGTGCCGCTGGAGCGCTGATCCAGCACCGGGAGACTTCGAGTGGATGGCGGGAGGGGCAGCGCCAACTGCGGCCGGGCTAGCCGCACCGACCCCATCCGCAGTGGAGGCAGGAGATGCAGCCGGCGGTTCGGGCAATGGGGCCGGCGCAATCGGGGCACACCCGAATACCGCTATCGGTGAGAGGGTTGCCGGGCTTGGTTGGGGTGGGATTGGGCTGAGCCTGGGGCATGGTGCCACCGCAGTCGGGTTGTGTTCGGTATAATACCGAACAAACACCGAATTGTCAACTTGTCAGTTTCTAGACCTCATTTGTCCTTTTCCCCAGGACGTGTGGGGGGTGCACCCAAATCACCGATTGTTTCCTGGCTAACCCAGTGGCAGAAGAATGGGTTTTCAAAAGTGTATCCAGTGTTACTTGATGACTTGATCAACACGTCGGCGTCGATCATCGCGGCGGCGGTATTCGTGGCCGCTCCACTGCTCGTCAGCGCAAACCGTTTGATGGATGCTTTCCTTGTCAGGCCTTCCCGGTCTTCCGCTACTGCGCGCAGTACGTTCTGTTGCTGCCCGGTGAGCCCGTTCCACAGCGACTGGAGAAGTGGTGCTTGTTCTGCAACCACATCATCAAATGCCTGAACGACGGCCGCCTCCCCCACATGACCTGAGGTCTTGTCGTTATCAAAACACTGGCGCGCAACTTGAATGATGTCTCGTGTTCGTGGCCCGGCTTGGGCGGTAATCACCCTGCCAACTCCGACAGCTCTGACGCCTGCTGTTGTCATGCGGTCGTCGATCCACGCCGACAGGTGGGCCGCATCAATGGCCCCAAACTGCAAGTGATCCGCAAGTCCGTAGAATGCGCGGCCTTTGTCGAGCATCCGCTCAATGATGTGTGCCTGTGAACCTGCGAGGATGTAGCTCACGTTTTGGTGATGTTGGATAATCCCCCGTAGGTGCCACTCGGCGGCCTCGCCACCAAATCTTTGAATCTCCTGGAATTCATCCAGGACTATTCCAATGGGCGTCTTTCTGATCCGCGCCAGTTCATCAATCGAATCCAGCGTTTTGGATAACGAAGCCCGTTGTTCCTCGAGAGAAGCGGAGCGGAGACCCACATCCAAGCCTGGCAGGATCAGTCCGGTACTGGGGTCCGGCGTGAGAGTTATTGTCAGACCGAGTCGTTCGACAAAGTCGCTAATCGAGTCTCTCCATTTGCGCCCGAGAGATCGCCCCGCGGCTCGGAGAATTCGGTTTGCGATGTCGACAATTGTGGATGCTGTCGACAGATCGGCCAGGAATGCTACGCCGCCCTCCTCCTGGTAGCGGGCGATGGCCCTCACCAGGGCAGAAGTCTTCCCCATTCGGCGGGGACCGTATACGAGGAGCTTTGTTGCGGGTTCGCGCAAGGTCCGGAGAATTTGATCGAGTTCCGATGCGCGATCCGTAAAGAACTGGTCAGAAACAACACCGTGTATTCGGAATGGGTTGGTCCTTTGTCCATTCTGCACCTCGGCCCCTCCACGAAAGCTGCGTAATTAAACAGTAAAGATGCTGCTGATATATAAACTTTGTCAATAGACAGCATTTACGCTGTTTTTCCGAACGGTTTCTTAATAAACAACTCATCTAACTGCATACATACCAATGTTTTATAACAACATTACGAACAAGGCCAAACTAGGTATCGCTGAATCTCCTCATCCGTCAAAACACCGAATCCTGCGAACAACTGGAGAACGCGCCGAAAAAGCAGGGAGGAGAGGGTTCGTGACGAAGATGGAGCAGCAGAAACAAAGAGGTATGCGGCGTTGCCTAACCTGACAGCCGCCCCCGCTTCACGGCGGCGCCTCACTCCTGCGAGGCCGGATCCCGCCCCACTCCCAGCGCATCGGCCACCCGGTTGATGTAGTTGAACCAGCTGGCCATCAGGGTGATCTGCAGAATCCCTTGGTCGTCAAACCCCACCGCTCGGAGCCGGGCGTGGTCGGCGGGCGAGATCCGGGTGGCATCCCGGGTGATCTGCACCACGTAATCGAGCATAACCCGGTCCTGCTCGCTGATCGGCGCCGACCGGTAGTTCTCCTGCAGCGCCTGAACCAGTGCCTCATCCAGGGTGACCCGACGCAGAAACTCTGCGTGAGAATCAATTCAATAGCGGCACCGGTTGGTGACCGACACCATGGTGGTGATCATCTCGTGCTGGGCCCGGGTGAGCGGCAGCGCGGGCGACATCAATTCGCCAAACGTGGCAAAGGCGTGGTACAGGGCCCCGGGGATCAGGCTATGGGAGGCCACGATGTCGGAGGTGCCGTCTCCGGTTGGGTGCACCGGGTCCCCATATTCCACGGGGTAGAGCGCCCGCTGCCCCTCGATGGCCTTCCGAAGCGCCGCGTCACCCTCGTCCACCGAAACCGTCTTGATCCAGGTCATTGCGGCGTTCTCCCGTCGGTGGACTCACTACGGAATACCAGTCTATACACCGGCCAGCCCAATGCAACCGCCGCCGTACCGAGCCCGGCCTGCAGGGGACTCTGCACCGCCAGCAGGTACAACAGTACCGCCGTGCATCCGAGGTAAATGATCGGGGTGATGGGGTATCCCGGGGTGCGGTAGGTCTCGGCGTCCGAGGGGGATTTCCTCGCCACGAACAGCGCAGCCACCGTCAGACCGATGAAGAGCACGGTGACGAAGAGAAAATAGGCGATGATCTGGGAGAACGATCCCAGCAGCACCAGCAGCGAAGCCAGCGCCGCCTGGAGTACGATGGCGCGGGCCGGCGTCCCGAAGCGGGGGTGGACCTGGGCCACGGCATGGGGAAAGAGGCCATCCCGCGCCATGGCGAAATACACCCGGGGCGCCGCCATCATGAAGCTGGCGAGGCTGCTCAGGACCGAGATCACCACGACGCCGGCAAAGATCTTTCCGCCGGAGGAGCCGAAAAGCACCTCCCCCGCCTGGGCGGCAAAGGCTTCGCCCGACGTGATCCCTTCGAGCGGAACCAGATACAGGAACGCCGCGCTGGTCAGGATGTACACCAGGGTTACGATGCCCACGCCGAGCGCCAGCGCCTGGGGGAGCACCCGTCCCGGATCGCGCACTTCACCGGCCAGTTTGCTGGTGTCCCACCACCCGCCATAGGAGAAGAACGCCGCCACCAGGCCGATGGCCAGTGCGCCGGAGATCGGCATTGAGCCGGGGCGCTGTGCCACGAAGGGCAGAAAATGACCCCAGTCACCCAACTGCCGGGAAAAGCCAAAGAGGATCAGGCAACCCAGCAGGGCGAGTTTGAGAATGGTGAAGGCGCGCAGGAACCCGGCACCGAACCGGACTCCCCGAATGTTGACTGCTGCGAGCAGGACGATGGCCGAAATGGCCACAGCGGTCTCGGTGGAGGGCGCAATCCCGGTGGCCGATCCCACGTAGCTCGCCAGCCCCACGGCAAGTGCGGCGGTGAGGCCAGGATCGAGGACGATCAGGCACTTCCACCCGTACATGAAGGCGGTGGCGGGGCCCCACGCGTTCCGCAGATAGACATAGCCGCCGCCGGCCTCAGGGGAACGCGCGGCGAGTTCGCCGTAGCAGAGGGCGCCACAGAGCGCCATGA
>JANNSC010000126.1:0-5869 GCA_031402135.1 Gemmatimonadales bacterium
GAAACCTCTTCGGGGCCCGCCCGTAGGAGCAGCACCCCCCTTGCCTGGACCTCGGACGTGCAACCTCTCCGGCAGGACCTGGTGCTTGGCGTTCGAGCCCTGCGCAAGGAACCAGGGTCGGCTATCATCGCCAGTTTGACCCTGGCGCTGGGAATCGGCCTCTGCACCATCTCCTTCAGCCTGGTTTACGGAGTATTCCTCCGGGGTCTGGATATTCCGGAACCGGACCGGGTGACGTTGATCTACCGGGCGAACCCATCGAAAGACCAGGACAAGCTTGGGGTGACGCCGCACGATTTCCACGACTGGCGTTCGCAGCAGACCTCCTTTGAATCGCTGGCCCATTTCAGCAACGGATCGGTCAACCTCGCCGGCACCGAGGAACCGGAGCGGTACGAGGGCGCCTTCGTCTCGGCCAATGTGTTCGATGCGCTCCGGGTCCGGCCGATTCTGGGAACGACCTTTCGCCCCGGCGACGACAACGCCGGGGCACCGCTCACGATCGTACTGGGCTACGATGCCTGGGCCACCCGCTACGCCGCTGATTCGAGCATCATCGGGAAGTCGGTCGTGGTCAACGGTGAGGCCGCCACCATTCTTGGGGTGATGCCCCGAGGCTTCCGATTCCCCCAGAATCAGGGGCTCTGGGTGGCTCAGCGGGATCTTCGCGGCGCCAATCCCGACCGGAGCCGCAGCCCGGTGTTCCAGGTGTTCGGCAGACTCAAGGACGGTGTCACTCAGGGCGAGGCGGAGCTCCAGATGGCCCAAATAGCCCAGCGGTTGGCGCTGGCCTACCCCGAGTCGAACAAGGGGATCACGACCCGGTTTATCGGTTTCGTCGAGGACGACACCGGCCCCGAGTTGGTCGCGGTGTTCGGGTCGATGCAGGTCGCGACGCTCTTCGTCCTCCTGATCGCGATCGCCAACGTGGCGAATCTCCTCATGGCGCGGGCGACGCTGCGCACCCGGGAAGCGGCGGTGCGGACGGCGCTCGGGGCGACCCGCTTCCGCGTGGTGCTTCCCTTCTTTGCCGAAACCCTGGTGCTGGCGCTGATCGGGGCCGTGGTGGGAATCGGGATCGCCTACACCGGCATCACCATGTTCGACGGGGCCACCCAGGATGTGGGGAAGCCCTATTACATGCAGTTTGCCCTCGACCTGCCGGTCGCGCTCTTCGTCGTTGCCGTCACCGTAGGCACAGCACTTCTGGCCAGCGCCGCTCCGGCGTTCTACGTTCTCAAGACCGACGTGAACGCCACGCTCAAGGACGAATCGCGGGGAGCCTCCGGTGTGCTGGGCGGCCGACTCACCCGCATCCTGGTCACCGCCGAGATTGCGCTGTCCTGCGCCCTGCTGATCGGCGCGGGGCTCATGGTCCGGAGCATCGTAAAGCTCCGGACTTTCGAGTACCCTTACACCACCGAAAACATCTTTACCGCCTCGGTGCGGTTGTCCGACACCGACTACCCGACCCCCGAAGCGCGCCGGAACTTCTTCGTGAACCTCGCCGAACGCCTGGAAGCGTTGCCGGGCGCGCAAGCGGCGACGCTGACCACCAACCTGCCGGTCGACAACAGCGGCCGCGATATCGGAATAGCCGGCGAGGTGTACTCCAGGCCGCAGGATTACCCCACCGTTTCGAACGCGTCGGTCGCGCCGAGCTTTTTCCGGACGTTCGGGACGGCAGTTCTCCGGGGCCGGAACTTCAGTTCGAACGACGCCGGGACCAGCGCACCGGTGGCGATCGTGAACCAGGCGTTCGTCGACCGGTTTTTCCCGGGAAGGGAGGCACTGGGGCAACGCCTGGCGGAGCGCACGGGGGGGGACAGCCTGGCGGCCTGGAAAACCATCGTGGGAATCGTACCGAATCTTCACATGGAAGGCTTTGATGTGGACGACCGCCGCCCGTGGGGCTACTACACGCCTCTGGCACAGCGAGATGTCCGCGGGGTGAGCATCGCGATCGTGGCATCCGGCCCCGATGCGATGGCGCTCACCGGGAGGGTGCGCGGGGCGGTCCGGGCGCTGAATCCGAATTTGCCGATCTTCGAGGTGAGCTCGATGCAAGGCGCGATCCGGCAGGCGAGCTGGTTCTACTATGTCTTCGGAACGCTATTCATCGCCTTCGGCGCGGCGGCGCTGTTCATGGCGACGGTGGGACTCTACGGGGTGCTCTCTTTCTCGGTGAGCCGTCGGATGAGGGAGATGGGGATCCGGATGGCGCTCGGCGCCAGCGCGCAAGACGTGATCCGGCTGGTGTTGCGTCAGGGGGGGAAGCAAATCGCGTTTGGTTTGGCTGCGGGGCTGCTGGCCGCCTACGGGTTGACCCGGGTAATCGGAATCCTCATGTTCGAGGTGACGCCGCAGGACCCGCCGGTCTTCGCGATGGTCGTCTTGATCATTGTGGCCGTTGGATTTGTGGCGAGCCTGGTACCGGCCCGCCGTGCAACGCTGACCCAGCCAACCGTGGCCCTGCGGCACGAGTGAACGGCATGCCAGGGGCTGGAAGGGGGGCGTCGCAGCCCGCTCGCTACCTGCGGATCAAGTACTGGAACTTGGCGAAGTATTGAGTGGCGGTGCGCTTCCAGCCGGTGGGAGAGTCGTACTCCCGATAGTCGCGGGAGGAGCCGACGTACACCAGGGTGAACGGATTGACGCGATAGGTCAGCAACGGCTCGATGGAAAGGGCGCGATCGAAGTCGTCGTATTCCACCACGAGACGGAGGAAGAGCTCGCGGGTGAACTGGAGATTGGCGCGGTTGCGCAGGACATAGCCGCTGAAGAGTTTCTGGCCCCCCGCCTTCAAATCGGAGTATTCGAGCGATGGCTGGAAAGAGATGAAGCTGGTGGGCCGAATCGTGGCTGACGCTTCGATGTCGGTCCCGGTACCAAGCGTCGGATTGGTGACATTTCGGCCGATGCGCTCGCCGTGCTCCACCTGCAGCTCGAGCCGAAACGTCTGGCTGAACGCGGTTTCGACGCCGACCTGAAAGCGATCGAGTCCCTCGAAGGCCACACCCCGATAGAGCTCATCGTCGGTGCTGTACTCCAATCCCACCTCGGTCTGTCCCTTGAGCTGGGCCTGGAGTTCGGCCCGGAACCCCTGGGCCTTTCGGGTTCCCTCGAAATTCCAGTTGCGGTAGAGATTCACTTCCGGGGTGATCCGTTCGATGAAGCTCTCCTTGGGATAGAAGTTGAGCCGCTGGTTCATGTTGGTTCGGCGAAGACCATTTCGGGTTTCGAATCCATTGTCGGTTCGAAAGGTCGGGGTGGAGCCGTAGTAGTCGATATCAAAGCTCCAGGTGCGCCCGGATCGTTCGAGGGAGGTGTGCTGGCCAAATCCGGTAAAGGTCTCGCCGTCGAAGCGGGCGGTGTGCTTCCGGCGGTCGAAGGTGACGGTATCCACCCCGGTGGTCAGGGATGGATCGTCGGGTTCACGGGACTGGCTGCCGAGGAGCTGGAATTCGAGCTGGTAGACTTTGGCGAAGGCGATCTGGCCGTCTATTCCAGCCACGGATCCCCCGCCGCCACCCTGCAATCGTCGATCGGTCAGAATGGCGCCGAGGAAGGAATTGCGGCCGAAGGTGCGGCGGGCCCGCAGAATGTTGGAAACGCTCCGGCCGCCGCTGGCGGTGTAACTGCGCTCCTCGAGCGGGATGAGGAGGGGGGAGTGATCGTCGCGGGCGCCGAGGTAGGCGATGGAGGTTCGGCCGGTGCGCTGGATCAGCTTGACCGCCGCGAGGGGATCGTTGATGCCGCGAGTGTATATCACGCTCATGTTGGTACCGAAGATGTCGCCCCCTTCCTGGAAGAAAGGCCGGCGCTCGGGGTAGGAGAGCGCAAAGGTGGTGTTCACATCCACCCGGGAGGCGTCCGATTCGACTTGGCTGAAATCGGGGTTGAGGGTGGCTTCGGTAGTGATGCCGGACTTGAAGGAGTACTTGCCGGTGAGGGAGAGTTGCCGGTCGATCCTGCCGTTGTTCATTCCGAGCGCGGGGTTGTCTTCCTCGTGCAGTGCGGAGGATTGGGTGGCGACAGCGGCGGGGATGAGTTCGAGCGCCCCGCCGGGACGGATTCCCTCGAGGCCGGTGAGGGTGGCCCACTGGCAGGGCTCGCAGGGATCACCCCGTCGGATGGCGGCCCAGGAGAGCTCCTGTTCGCTGCTCCGGGGTCGGGTACGCCAGAAATTGACGCGCCACTGTTGCACCGGCCGATCGGGAAAGCGCAGGCTGGCAAAGGGGAACGCCATCTCGATGACGTAGCCCTCTGTGGTGATTCGGCCGGCCGATTTGTAGATGATGTCGAAGCGAGTGTCTTCGCCCCTTCCGAGGGCGAAGCGGAGATCGCCCTGGATTCCCTTGGGGTTGGCGAGGAGGTAATAGCCCCAGGAACCGTCCCCATAGGTGTCGAGCAGGATGCCGGCGAAGTCGTCCTGAAAGATCGCGTCGCGGTCGGTGAGCGAGGAGCGGATCGAGGAGGGGTCGGGATCCCGGGCAAGGATGGCGACGTAGAGGTTCTTGTCGTCATAAGTGATCCAGGCCTCGGTGTCGACGTCGGGCCGGGACAGCTCGCGGGGTTTGACCTCGGTGAAGTTGGTGGCCCGCGCGACGCCCTTCCAGCCTGCGTCGGAGAGGTCGCCGTCAATCGAGATCAAACCGGAGGCGCGGGTGACCGCCAATGTCGGTTTGAGATTGGGCTGGAATTCGGCAGTCTGGAGGAGAAGTGCGAGGGCAAGAAGCATGACGCAAAAGGTAAGCGGTGCGCTCAGGGGACCGAAGATTCCTCCCGTCCGGGATTCCTGGCGATCAGGCGTTCGGTAAAGTCGAGCCGGGACTCCATTTCGGACAAGCGGTGCTGGAGGTCCTCGATGACGGCGTCCCGCTCGGCGAGCGCGGCGTCGAGCCGCTCAGCGTCTCGCTTCTGCAGGCGGCCCTTGCCCTCCCACTTGCCGCCGAGCCAGAAGGGTGCTTCCCGGCCGAACATGTACCGCATAGCCGGCCCCATGAATGCCATCACGAACACGAAGATCATCCAGTTGGGGATTGCCGCAAAGTGGGTCATGACTTCTCCCATTCCTTTTCGATGTCATCGGCGGTGCGCTTCAAAATTTCGACGATGCGGGGCACGGCGGGGTGTCCGGATCCCCAGCGCCAGGCCCGTTTGTAGGTGACCGAGGCGACGCGAGCGAAGGCGTGATGGAGTTCTCCCATCGGCCCTCCGGCGACGTCGCGCACGGTATCGCGCACCCGATCGAAGATGTCTTCGACGGTGGAGCGGTTGGCGGCGAGGAAGGCCTCGCCTTCGGCGGTGATGTGGTAGATCCGCTTGCCGCCCTCCTCGACTGCGCGGACGTAGCCTTGATCCTCCAGCATTTGCAGCGTCGGGTAGACGGTGCCGGGCGACGGCGTATAGCAGCCGGCGAGTTTCTCCTCCAGCGCCTTGATCAGTTCGTAACCGTGGCTGGGTTTTTCCTTCAGCAGGCGAAGGATCACAAATTTCACCTCGCCGGATTCGAACATCGGTCCGCGCCGGCTGTGGCGGCCCCGATGCTTGCCCCCACCCATTCGGAAGCCGAATACTCCGGGACCGAACTCGCCGGAGAAAAGGTCGGCAAGATCACCTAAACCCCAGTCATCACGTGGTTTATGCATTTTTTGACCTTTCAAGATAGATCCTACGACATACCATACGATATATCGTGCGATAGGTTTCGGTAAGGGGCGGGTGGATGGGTGGGCGGTGGCGGTCTGCTGTTGGCTATGCTTCCGCAATGACCTTGCTTGGCTGGGCCGCCGTGATCCTTGCGCTCGTCATCAGCGGGAGCGCGGTGGATGCGCTTCTGGGATTGCGGCGACTCGGGCGACTCGCG
>JANNSC010000127.1:0-2767 GCA_031402135.1 Gemmatimonadales bacterium
CCGGCCACCAGGAGGTTGGTGTTCTTGAACTTGGCCACGAATTGCGGCAGGCTCTGCAGCACCATGCCCAGAATGGCGTTGAGTTTGTTGATCGGCTTGCCGCAACATCCGCTCACGAAGGGAGTAGGCGGCGCATCCTGCGCAAAGCTCGCCCCCGCGCTGGGATCGGGGATCGGGTCGGTGGGCGCGGGGGCTGTGGCTGCCCCGGCGCTTGCCGAATCGGGGAGTTGCTCGACGACGGCGGTGAGATCCTGCACGAACCCGGCGAACTCCGGCACTTGGGTTTCCAGTGGCGACCCGAATGCCGGCATGGCGGGCCCAAGAACCGATGCTGGTGGTACTGCCCGGGCAGCTGGCACCACGCTGTAGCGGAACACCATTCCGTGTTCGCCCACCAGGTAGGCGCGGTCGCGCCGGGGATAGCTCCACGCCCGCGGCGTGGCGGGAAAGCGGAATGGGCGAGAGTTCCACGTGTTTCCCCCGTCCACGGTAAAGCTCATCCGCTCGTGATACTCGAGTGCCCAGCCGACCTCGGGGTCGGCAAAGATCAGGCTGCCGTAGTTTCCGACGCTGGCAAGCAGGCCCTTCCAGGTGGCTCCTCCGTCGGTGGTGCGCGACAGTTTCCCGTCACTGGTGCGCACGATCCCGGTGTTCTCGTCGGTGAAGAACAGGTCGGTGGCGCCCACCACCTCGGGGTCGCCCGGCCCAACGAAGAAGCGCCAGCTGTCGCCTCCGTCCTCGGTTTTTGCCAGGATCGGCGGGTATTCGCAGGGGCCGACGCACTTTGTCTTCGCGACCAGGTATCCGACCGACGGGGTGACGAACTGAATCCGGCCAACATTGCAGCCGATCTCGCGGGTGAGTCCGCCCACCATCGCCTTGACGCTGCACATAGCCACTTGTTTCCAGGTCTTGCCGCCATCGCGGGTCTTGAGAAGCGTGGAGGGCACACTTCCCATGCCGAGGAATCCGGCCGCAACGCCGTCAGACGGGGAACTCATGGCGAGCGCATGGATGTATTGGGGGGCCTTGCCAACGTCCTCCCACGATTCGCCGTCCACGGTGCGCAGTATCCGGTTGGTACTGCTGCCCGATCCCCCGATCACGGCCCACCCGTGGGTCTCGTCGAGGAATCGGAGGAGCCTCACCGGGGGGTCGGCCGATTGCGGATCGCCGCCCAGCTGCGCCGTCCAGGTGGCGCCGGCATCCTTGGTGTGGATGATCGTCCCCTTGGAGCCGGCCACCCATCCCTTGTCGATGGTGACGAAGAAGACTTCGCGGAAGTCGAGGTCCTCGCTGAAGCTCACCGGTTCCCAGACCCCCTTGAACGGTGGTGGGGCGGCTGGTCGCTGCTGCGCCATCAGCGGCGCGGCGGCGATGCACACGGCGACCAGGAATGGTGCTACGCCCCCGGGGAGGGACCGATTCATGGGACGGCCTCCTTCTGAAATGCAGCTTGGGTTGATTGCCGAAGCGAGCCGGCCGCGCTGCCCAGCCGCGCCAGCGCTGCCTGCGCCCCTTGCTTGTCGGTGGCGCTCTTGAAGTCCCGGAAGGCGCCGCGCAAATCGCCCAGCTGGGCGGGCATTGTCACCAGCATGCGGAGCCCCGCCGCCAGCAAGTTGGTGTTCCTGAACTTGGCCACAAATTGCGGCAGGCTCTGCAGCACCATGCCGAGAATCGCATTGAGCTTGTTGACCGGCTTTCCGCAGCAGTTGTTGACGAAGGCGGACGGGGCGGCAACATCCTGCGTGAAGCCGCCGGCGCCGGGGGGACTCTCTGCCGGTGGCGCGACGGCGGCCCCTGGCGCCACTGCGGCCGCCGAATCAGGGAGTTGCTCGACCAGAGCGGTCATGTCTTGCACAAAGCCGGCGAGCTCAGGTACCTGTTTTTCGAGGGGCGACCCGAACGACGGCATGACGGGTGCTGCGAGTGACCGGGCTGCAACCGGTCGTGCCGTGGGGACAACGCTGTAGCGGTACACCATGCCATGGGCGCCCACGACATAGGCGCGGTCCCGCCGCGGGAAGCTCCACGCCTCCGGTGTGGCGGGAAAGTAGAACGCGCGCGAGTTCCACCGGTTCCCTCCGTCCACCGTGAAGCTCATCCGCTCGTGGAATTCGAGCGCCCAGCCGACCTCCGGATCGGCAAAGATCAAGCGGCTCGAGCCTCCGACGCTGGCGAGGAGCCCCTGCCAGGTTTGCCCGCCGTCGGTGGTGCGCGACAGCTTCCCGTCGGTGGTCCGCACGATTCCGGTGTTCTCGTCGGTGAAAAACAGGTCGGTCGCGCCCACCACATCGGCGTCACCGGGGCCGACGAAGAAGCGCCAGCTGTCTCCCCCGTCCTCGGTTTTCCCGAGAATGGGCGGGGGCGAACACCCGGTGCCGTCGCATTGGTGCCTCGCGACCAGGTATCCAACCGACGGTGTGACGAACTGAATCCGGATGACCGAGCAGTTGAACGAGCGATTGAGCCCCCCCACCATCGCCTTGATGTTGCACAGCGGGCCCGGCTTCCACGTCTTGCCGCCGTCGCGGGTTTTGAAAAGGGTGGTTGGAACCGTGCCCATTCCGACCCAGCCGGTGGCGACGCCGTCCGTCGGGGAAGTCATGGTGAGCTCCCCCATGTACTGGGGGCCGGCCCCGAGGTCCTCCCACGATTCGCCGTCCACAGTTCGGAGGACCCGGCCGTCCTTGATCGCCCAGCCCCGCTGTTCGTCGAGAAAGCGCAGAAAGGTGACGTCCCCGTCAGCCGACTGCGGATCACCACC
>JANNSC010000128.1:0-17149 GCA_031402135.1 Gemmatimonadales bacterium
CTCCGGGGGATTATCGATTGACTTTTTTCGTGGCGGAGTATTTTTCCCGGGCAGGGCGGGAATATTGTTTTCCGGAAATAGCAATCCGGTTCACCGTTGCCGCAGGCTCGGGGCACTATCATGTACCGCTCCTGCTCAGCCCCTTCGGATATTCAACCTATCGGGGAAGCTGAGCCGGCCCCAGCTTTGCCCCCTGTCCAATCCACCGTTCCAGCACGCCGCGCTCTGCTTCGGTAATATGGGTCTTGTTTGCCGGCGGCATAGTGCGGGTTAGCACCGCCCGGGCATGGATGCGCGCCGCATGGGAAACAATCTGTTCCGGTGTATCGTAGGTCACCCCACCCGGCGCGGGGCCGAAGCTCAGATCGCTGGGCGCCGCCGAATGGCATGGCGCGCAGCGGCGATCGATGACCTGGCGCGCCTCCGCAAAGCTCACCGGGCCGGTGCCGGGGAGTGCGGCATGGCTGGAGCTCGGACGAAGAATCACAACCAGGGCAATCACGGTGGCTCCCATCGTCGCCGCCAGGGCGGGGCGCCACCCTCTCAGCTCGAAGCGGATGTTGAGGATGTGGCGCACCCCGGCGCCGCCGGCAATCAGCACCAGCAGCAGCAGCCAATTCAGGCGATGACTGTACACCACCGGAAAGTGGCCGACCAGCATCAAGGCGATGACCGGAAAGGTGAAGTAGTTGTTGTGAATCGACACCCGTTTGGCGCGGGCTGAGAGCTCGGCCTCCTCTCCGCCGCCCGCCCCGACCGACTGCACCCGCGCGCGCTGAGACGGGATGATGGTAAGGACGACATTCGCGGCCATGATGCTGCCCAGCATGGCGCCGACGTGGACCAGCGCGGCGCGGCCGTCGAACAGCTGGGTCAGCCAAATGGCAATGGCGGCAAGGCCCCCAACCCACACAATGGTTGCCACCACGGGCGCTCGGGGGGCCACCATACGTTGCATCGTTTCATAGAGCAGCCATCCCCCGACAATTGCCGCCGCTCCAATTCCCACCGCCTGAGAGTGACTCAAGGGAGCGAGCGTCGGGTCCGCGAGCACCGCCCTCCCGCCGAGGTAATACACCGCCAGCAGCAGGACGAGGCCGCTCCACCAGGTGGCGTAGGCCTGCCACTTGAACCAGTGCAGGCGGTTGGGTACCGGAGCCCCCTCCAGCAGCGTCTTTTCGACGTAGTAAAACGCCCCGCTGTGGAGCAGCCAGATGGTGCCGATCGGGTTCGGTGTCTGGGGATGTCCTTCGGCCCGATTCAGGTTGCGGTCGAGCCAGTTGAAGAGCAGGGAATTTCCGATCCACATGATTCCAGCGATCAGGTGGATCCAGCGGGCGACCAGGTCGATCAACTCGACGCCGGTGCTGCTCACGCCCGGTTCCGCATGATGGTGACGAACGACCGGCCCCGAAAATCCTCCGGGGTGAGGCCGGTCAGGGTCAGAGCCTCCGCCTCGGTGATGGCGCCCGAATTAAGGCCGCGAAGGAAAAAATTGAGCAGTCCCTGCCCGGTCGCGGCATCGTCGAACACGTCGCCCACCAGAGTGGCCTGGGCCGCCTTGCCGACAAAATTCTTCAGGCGAACCCCAGCGGCATCGATCCCATCCAGGAAAAAGCTGTAGAGCGCCGCGTAGCGGGACACCAGCTGGGCGGGATGGAGGTCCCACCCTTGATAGAAACCACCGGCCAGCGAGTGGCGCACGTCCTCGAAGTGGAGCTTCCACGCGGAGTGCACGCTGGCGGCATTGGCGCTGTGCTCCATTTCAGTCAGCGGTGGGCCACCAGCAGCCTCACGGTGCACCGGCACCGGCAGAACCGTGGTCGATCCATCCGAAAGCCAGACGTCAGTGCCGGCAAACGCCACCTGCATCACCTGTTTCGCGAAATCACAGGCGGGATGCCGCATCCGCTGGTAGGCGGCGGTGATGTTCACGCCGGCGGTGTAGTCGTAGGTTCCGAAGTGCGCGCCGCTGAGCCGCCCGCCCGACACCTCGAGAAGGCGGGGGAGCAGTGAGCGGCCGGTCGTATCCAGAATGATTTGCGGCGTTTCGACCATCGCCTCGAAACGCATTGAGCCAGCCGCAAGAGAAAGCTTGCGCTCGAGTTCACCCAGCACGGCAACGGTGTATTCGACTTGCTCGATCACGGTGATCTTGGGAATCGTCACCACCCACTGCTCCGGAATGCCATCCGCCTCGACCAGCGCCGTGAGCACCAAGTCGAGGGTCCGAACGCTGCGACCCCGAAGCTCCTCATTGAGGGGTTTGACCCGGATGCCGATGAAGGGCGGCAGAGTTCCATTGCGCTTTCCCAGGGCGACTTCGCGCGCCACCATACCGGCGTGCCGATCTTCTTCTTCGTCGGGGCGAAAACCGTAACCATCCTCGAAGTCGATGCGAAAATCCTCGATCGGTTCCCGGGCCAGTTTGCTGCGGACCCGCTGGTCGATGGTTGCCAGCGCCGGATGATCGGAGATCCCGAGTGCCTTGCCGAGGATTTGAGCATCCCCGGCGTAGCGGTCCAGGGAACGGAGGGCCAGGGCACCCAATTTGGGCACCGAATCGGCCGCGAAGAGCTGGGCGCCACCGTACACAGTATGAACCGGCTGGCGGCCGGGTCCCTCCCCGGGGTGGGCCTTGGCGAAGGATCGATTGGCGTCCCGCAGCGCCGCGGCCGCCTCGGCGAGATACCCGGAGTCCAGGCTGATGGTCATCCGTTGTAGATCTCCCCTTTTCGGGCCCGGTAGAGCTCCAGCACCGCGGCGGCTTCAGCTCGGAGGACATTGCGCACGATTTGGAGTCCGCGGTCCTCCAGATACCGGTACGATTCCGGAAAGACCGGTCCCTCCTCGAAGCTGAGCCGGGACGCGTCCTCGCGCGCGGCACCATATACCATGCGCTGAACCCCGCTCCAGAGCGTGGCACCGAGGCACATGGCGCACGGCTCGCAGGAGGTGAACAGCTCGTGCACCGGAAAACCGGGGGCATTGAGGGTGAACGATCCG
This sequence comes from Gemmatimonadales bacterium, assembly GCA_031402135.1. GTDB lineage: Bacteria > Gemmatimonadota > Gemmatimonadetes > Gemmatimonadales > GWC2-71-9 > JABFSM01. Next base: position 3,007 of record JANNSC010000128.1, read on the forward strand.
ACCCGCCGTTGGGCCATCATGAACGCCACCATTTCGGCGTGCAGGGTGCAATTGGTGAGACGGACAACGCTGTTCATCCCGACCGCAACCAGCCGGCCCGACCCAGCCTCGAAAATTGCGGCGCCGAAGGGCCCCCCGGTACCCCGCTCGACGTTGACCCGAGAGATCTCGATGGCGAGCCGCATCCGGTCCTCGTCGGCGGGATAGCCCCGTTCCCAATCGACGATCGCATCGACCCAGTCGGGGTACTCGATGTGCACCACCGGGTGCTCGGGAGGGCGTGTCATCCGGGGGAAGATTGGTGGCGGGAGACCCGGGGTCAACCCGGAACTCGGGCGCGCCATATCCCCAGGCCTCCCGCTCCGCCGGAAAAGGATGCAGATTCGAACCCAATGAGAACCGTGCGGATTGCCCTGGTCGGCAATTACCACCCGAAGGTCAACGCCCATCAGGCGATTCCCCGGGCGCTCGAGTTCGCCGGCGAGGCGCTCGGCGTCCGACTTGAGGCGGAATGGCTTCCCACCGAATCGCTTGCAGAGTGGAAGCCGGCCCACCTCGACGGTTTCAACGGTATCTGGTGTGTGCCTGCCAGTCCCTATCGCAGTGAGGTGGGTGCCATCAATGCCATCCGGGCATGCCGCGAAGAACGACGCGTGTTCTTTGGAACCTGCGGCGGGTTCCAGCATGCCCTGCTGGAATACGCCCGCACCGTGGCCGGACTCACCCACGCGGCGCACGCCGAAAATGATCCAGCCGCTCTGGAACAGGTCATTGCTCCCCTCGCCTGTGGATTGGTGGAAGAGATCGGAACGGTGAGCCTCGAGCCGGGTTCCCGGCTGGCCAACGCGTATGGTGCCGTCACCGCCACCGAGACGTATCACTGCCGCTATGGCCTCAACCCCCACTTTGCGTCGATCCTCGACGCCGGGCCGCTCCGGGCAACGGCTCGTGATGCCGGCGGGGAAGTGCGGGCGATCGAACTCGATGGGCACCCCTTCTTCGTGGCCACCCTGTTTCAGCCTGAGCGGGCTGCGCTCACCGGTGGCGCTCACCCCGTCATCAACGCGTTCGTGGCCGCGGCAGCGGCGTCATGAACCGTCACCGCACAGCGCTTCGGGATCTTGCCCTGGACTTCCTGACCAGGCGGGATTCGTTCTGGGATTTCCATGAGGCGTTTCTGGACCGCTGGACCAGGCTGCCGCCCGATGCGCTCAAGCCGCAGGACCGGGCGGCCTGGAACGAAATCTTTGGCTGGATTCTTATTGCCATCCCCGACCCGGTGTCACCAGCCGACCGGGCCCGGGGCGTCGTCGGTGAGGCCGAACTGAGGGAGCGGATGCTGGCGCACCCGCTCCTCGCAGAACCGGCTAGTCCTCGAGAACGAAGGTGACCTTCATGTTCACTCGATAACTCCGGATTTTTCCATTCTCGACATCCACCTTCATGCCGTTGACCCAGGCGCCCTTGACGTTCTTGAGCGTCTTGGTGGCGCGGCTGACGCCCGACTTGATCGCCTCTTCAAATCCCTTGGTCGACGTGGCGGTGATTTCGGTGATTCTGGCGACTGACATGACAATCTCCTGTTGAATGGTTGGTGAGCGGATTGCTGCTATGCCACTTGATCGGTATCCACCTGCCCCGTCAGCTTCCGGCTCAGGTGCGACCACGACATCCCGATTCCCAGAATGCCGCCGATAACCACCAGCACGATGAGCGCAATGGACTTGCTGCTCCCCGCCGTCAGCAGCCGTTGGTCGATCAGGAGCCAGACCAGGGTTCCCAGCAGCGCCGCCACCAGCAGCGCGCCCTTCACCCCCAGCGAACGTCGAGTGGTCTGGAGGCAGATCACCCAGCCGATCACCAGGAGTATGCCGGCCAGCACCTTGAGCGGCCCCAGCGTCTCAATGCCACCACCGGTTGCAAGGACTGGGGCCACCGCCCAGTGGAAGAATGATTTGCTCCACGGATTGAATGTCGCAAACACCACGACGATGGCCAGGACGAACCGTCCGGCGATTCCGCCGCCGCTGATTGAATCGTCATTCGCCATCCGGGCGCTCCTCTAGTGATGGGTGTTACAGCCGGCGCAGCAGAATAACCCTAGCAGCGGCCCCTCGGTCCCGTCCGAGGAGGAAGGCGAGCAGAAACGGCATCCTCAAATCATCGTGGTCACGGGACCAAGGCGCAAGCACTAGATTTGAGCCCCATGACCCTCTCGGCTCTCCTGATTCTCGTTTCCGCATTGGCGCAGCAATCCCCTCCCAACCCCCGCCACACCCTGATGCCGGTGCCGGCATCGCTGGTCTGGGGTGAAGGGCAATTCCGCCTGAGCGGTTCGCTCCGCGTTATCGTGGAAGGAGCTCCGGGCGACAGTCGCCTCGAGCGGGCGGTGTCTCGATTCCAGCGGCGCTTCACCGCCCAAACCGCTCTCCCCTCCTCCACCGGTCCAGGGCTCGCCATTCGCGCCGCTGGCCCCGGCCAACCGATCCAATCGCTCGATGAGAACGAGCAATACACCCTCGACATTTCCCCCGCTGGCGCTCGGCTCGACGCGCCCACCAGCGTCGGGGTGATTCGCGGCCTGGAAACCGTCCTCCAGCTGCTCCGCGCAGATTCCGCCGGCTGGTTCCTCCCCGCGGTGCGCATCGAAGATACCCCCCGGTTCCCCTGGCGCGGCCTGCTCATCGACGTCGCTCGGCATTGGCAGCCCGCGGAGGTCATCAAGCGTCAACTCGACGGCATGGCGGCCGTCAAGCTCAACGTGCTGCACTGGCACCTCTCCGAAGACCAGGGCTTTCGGGTGGAGAGCAAGCGATACCCGCGCCTCCACCGCCTTGGCTCCGATGGGAACTACTACACCCAGGACCAGATCAGGGAGATCGTCACCTACGCCCGAGATCGAGGCATCCGGGTGGTGCCCGAGTTCGATATGCCGGGCCACTCGACCGCGTGGTTTGTCGGCTATCCCCAATACGCCAGCGCGCCAGGACCGTACGCCATCGAGCGCCGCTTCGGCGTCTTTGCCCCGACCTTCGATCCCACCAAGGATGCCACCTACCGGTTCCTCGACGGTTTCATTGCCGAAATGGCTCCCCTCTTCCCCGACCGCTATTGGCACATCGGTGGTGACGAGGTGGAGGGATCGGCGTGGCGCAGGAATCCCCGGATCCGGGCGTTCATGCGGGCAAAGAAACTGGGCAACAACGCTGCCCTGCAGGCCTATTTCAACCGTCGGTTGTCCGCTATCCTGGGCGCCCACGGCAAGCGGATGGCGGGTTGGGACGAAATCCTCCACGCCGACCTCCCCGCGTCGACGTTGATCCAGTCGTGGCGGGGACAAGAATCTCTGGGCACCGGCGCAGCGCAGGGATTCAGCGGCATCCTTTCGGCCGGCTGGTATCTCGATCACATGCGCACCGCGGAATTTCATTACTTGGTGGACCCACTCCCCGAGGGTAACCCGCTCACCCCCGATCAGGCCGAACGGGTACTGGGTGGCGAGGCGTGCATGTGGGGGGAGCACCTGACGCCGGAAAGCATCGATTCGCGCATTTGGCCCCGCCTCGGCGCCATCGCCGAGCGGCTCTGGTCTCCCCGGGAGGTGCGGGACGTGCCCGACATGTACCGTCGGCTCGAGGTACTGCGGGGACGGCTTGCCGAACTCGGCCTGGGCCACGAACGCCACACGGCACGAATGGCCGAGACGCTCGCCGGCCCCGGTGGCGCCGATGTGTTGACTCGATTTCTCGGCCTCACCGAGCCAATTCGTTTTGGCGAGCGGGTGTCTGGGCAGAAACTCACCCAGCAGGTCCCCCTGGTCTTTGCGGTGGACGCCGCCCGCCCCGATCCACCGGCGCAGTGGGCCACTCGGATGCTGGTGATGCGGGCGCTCGAACGGGATACTGCGGCGCGGCGGTCGCTCCACTTTGCGCTGACCGAGTGGGAAGCGCTAGCGGCTCAGGTGGACAGGATGGCCCTGCGCGCTCCTGCGGTGCAGGGCGCGGTCGCGGCGGCAGCGGCGCTGGCCCGGGTGGCGGCCATCGGCCGGGAAGCTCTCGCCCTGCTGAACGTTGGCGCCCCGGCGGCACCCGGGTGGAGCAGGGAACGGCTCATCCAGCTCGACCTGCTGGCCAAACCGCAAGGATTGCTCCGCATCACAGTGATTCCGGCGGTCCGGAGGTTGGTGGAAGGCGTGGGGGCACGGTGACCATCTACTTTGCCTACGGCGCCAACATGGATCCGGTCCACATGGCGCAGTGCTGCCCCGGGGCGGTGCAGCTCGGGGTGGCAGAATTGCGGGAACATCGCTTCGGCATTGCGGCAGGTGGGTTCGGCACGGTGGGTCCGGCGGAGGGCAGTACGGTGCATGGCGTGTTATGGCGGCTCACTCCGGCCGATCTGGCCGCGCTGGACCGGTTCGAGGGAGTCGCCCAGAACTTCTATCAGCGTCGCAGCGCACTGGTTCACTCCTCCGACGGCCGGGTCGTCGAGGCAATGATCTATCAACCCACTGACAACTCCCCCGGCGCCGCCGCGCCCGGATACATCGAGCGGATTGTCGAGGTGGCAGAGTCCCTGAACTTCCCACCTGACCATGTGGCCCACCTCAAGGAACTCCTGCCACCCGAGAAGCGACCTGCAGGCAAAGATTGTTAGCTGGTAAACCTCCCCCTCTTGCCAAATTCAGCCATTCCTATATATTACAGACATGAACAAAAAGGCTGCCCCCATGGCTCCGGCCACCACCATGTTCGGGCTGCTCCACGTCGCCCGGGCGTTGGAGGAACGCCTCGAGGGCTCCCTGGCCGAGGTCGAGCTCTCCATGACCAAGCTCACCGTGCTAAGTGCGCTGGTCCGGAAGGGTGAGCCGCTTACCCTCAGCGACTTGGCCGTCGAGGTGGCGTGCGTCCGATCGAACATGACCCAGGTGGTGGATCGCCTGGAGGCGGACGGACTGGTTCGCCGAGTGGCGGATGCGTCGGATCGGCGGATTGTCCGGGCGGCGCTGACTCCGCTCGGGGCCGAGCGGCAAGCCGCCGGCGAGGAGCGCCTGGCCCGCGTCCAATCGGAATTCTGCGCCAGCATTTCACCACCAGATCGAGCGGCCATCGATCGTCTCGCTACCGTTTTCAAGTAGGCGTGTTTTTTTGAAGTTGTAGTTCAGATATGAAGTGTCCATGAACGCACCATTAACAGGAGAAGTATCAAATGACCACCGCAACTGCACCTGCACCAGCCACTACCGGCACCTGGCAACTCGACCCTGCCCACAGCAGCGTCGAATTCGCGGTGCGTCACCTCATGATCGCAACGGTCCGCGGTCGCTTCGGAGCCGTGACCGGCACGGTCCAGGGGCTCGACGGCACTACGGCGGTGCCGGAGCTCGACGTGACGATTGACGTCGCCAGTATCGACACCCGCCAGCTGCAGCGGGATGAGCACCTTCGTTCGGCCGATTTCTTCGATGCGGTGAAGTTTCCCACCATCACCTTCAAGTCTCACCGGGTCGATGGGGACCTGCGGGGAGCGTTTCGGCTCATTGGCAACCTGACCATCCGGGGAGTAACCCGCGAAGTGGTCCTCGCGGTCGAAAGCCAGGGCGAGCGCGCCGATCCCTGGGGCGGCTATCGGGCCGGATTCAGCGCCACCGGCAAGGTCGACCGACGCGATTTCGGCCTTACCTGGAACCAGTTGCTCGAGGCCGGTGGCTTTGCGGTGGGTGACGAAATCAAGATCACCATCGACGCCGAATTGACCCGGCAGGCGGCGTAACGACGCGCAGTTCCTGAAGGGCCTCGGAGCGGGCATATTCCAGGGGTGAGTGCCCTTCGTCGCTGGATTCCATCCGCTCCCAAGGCCCGCTGGTTCTGGCCGGTCCTCGCCGTGCTGGTTCTGACCGACTGTTCCACCAAGGAACTGATTCAGTCGGAACTCGCCGGCAACCCGGGGCCTCATTCGGTGCTCGGGGACTGGCTCCGCCTCACCCTGGCGTACAATCCCGGTGCCGCCCTCAGCCTCTCGCTCGGGAACGCCTCCCGTTTCGTCTTCAGCAGCATTGCGCTGGGCGCTATCGGGGCGTTGCTGGTGCTGTATCGGAAGACCGCTGCCGACGCTTCACTCCGCGCCGCCGCTCTCGCCATGGTGGCGGGTGGGGCGCTCGGCAATCTCCTCGACCGCCTCCGCTCCCCCCGCGGGGTGGTGGACTTCATTGACATCGGGATTGGCGACTCGCGTTTCTGGACCTTCAACATTGCCGACATCGGCGTCACCGTCGGCGCCCTCATGCTGGCGGTGGTGTTTTGGCGGGAAGACGACCGGGCCGAGCCCGCTGCATGAAATCACTTCTTCTCCTCGCGGCGGTACTCCATCAGTCACCGCCCCTGGCGCAGGCCCCGGTGCCGCCCGCAGTGTCGCCCCCGGGCCGCATCACGCCCGCCGGCGTGGCGCGGGCCCAAGCGGTGGTCGATTCGGTGTTCATCGATCGCAAAGTCACCGAGGGCAGTATCGAGGGCGGCGACTGGGCGTCCTATATGATGGTCCGGCTCGGCGTCACCCCGCTGCCCGACAGCGTCGGCGTTCTGGTGACCGTGGACAGCCAGCGGATCGTCTTCTCCGGTCGGATTCAGGATCTTCCCGCCGAGGCGCGGGCAATGCTGGGAGCGCTCACCGCGCTGGTCGACTCAAGCACCATGCTCCGCGCCGACGTGGTGCTGCTCCCCGCGTCCAAAGGCCTGGCCCACTTTCAGCTGCGCGGGGTGACCGTCGGCATGTTCCCGGTGCCCGAGATCATGCTGCGCTCCATGCTCTTCGAGATCGGCGACCGCTATCCTGCCCTCACCAAATCGGGCCGGGATCTCTTCGTCCAGATTCCCGAAGATGGCCACGTTACCCTTGCTACAGGCGGGATTCTTCTCCGTGCCGACCGGAAGCCATAACCCGATGACCGACCCGAGCTACCCGATCGGCACGTTCACGTTGGAGGGAGCGATCACCCCGGCCCGGCGGGAGGGGTGGATTGCCGAGGTTGCCGATTTGCCGGCCCAGCTGCGGGCGGCGGTACAGGGGTTCACCGAGGCCCAATACGACACGCCGTATCGTGAGGAGGGCTGGACGGTCCGCCAAGTGGTCCACCACCTGCCCGACAGCCACATGAACGCCTACATTCGCTTCAAGTTTGCGCTGACCGAAAACAACCCAACCATCAAACCCTATGCGGAGGAGCGCTGGGCCGAGCTCCCCGATGTCGCAGGCACCCAAGTGGGAGTGTCTCTGGTGTTGCTGGAGTCGTTGCACCGTCGTTGGGTGGTGTTACTCAAGGCCCTGACGGAATCAGACTGGCAGCGCACCTATTTTCACCCCGATCAGAAGAAATCACTCAAACTCGAAGGGGTGCTCGCCATGTACGCCTGGCACGGGAAGCATCACGTGGCCCACATCACCGGACTTCGCCAGCGGATGGGGTGGCTCTGATGACTCCCGCCTCGGCACGTCGGGCCATTTTGCTTTCCGGAGTGATACTGGTGGGCGGGTTGTGGATTGCGCCTTCGATCCCGTCCTCGTTTGTGCTGCCGGCGTCGGTGGTCTGGTACCTGGCACTCGCTGTCCTGGCGCGGGCCGGCTACCGGGTGCTCGCCGCCTGGATGCCCCGGGCGGTCGCCGGGCTGCTGGTGCTGCTGGCGCTCACCGCGCCGGTACTGCTCACTGCGGTGCCCGCTTCGACCTCGCTCTCGGCGCAGCTTCCCTGTCGGCGGAACTGGGGTTGGCTGCCGACCTGGCTGCTCCGTTCCAGTCCCATGGCGTCGGTTACCCTGACCGTGGGCGGCCCCCCGGTCAAAGTGTGTTACGGACAGCCCGCGCTCCACGGTCGTACCATGATCGGCGGCCCCCGAGTGCCCTTCGGCCGGCTCTGGCGGACCGGCGCCAACGAGCCCACCACTATCATTTCCTCGATCCCGCTGGCCATCGCCGGCGTCGTGGTGCCGGCGGGCCGCACCGCCCTCTACACCGTGCCTGGTCCGGAGACGTGGGAAATCATTCTCAACCGCTCCACCGCGCAATGGGGCATCGAATCGGAATACACCGACGCGGTGAAGGCCCAGGAAATCGGGCGGGCCATCGTGCCCAGCGAAACTTCCGAGGCCAATTTCGAACGGCTTTCCTTCACGGCGGGTGATAACCAATTGATCCTGGCGTGGGGAACCACCCGAGTCCGGATCCCGATTTCGGCTGCCTCGCGTTAAGGGCCATGCCCTTCCGCGCACTGATTCGACCTAGGTGTCCAGCAGCATGGCGAGAGGGCGCATCGTCTCGATCCGCGCGAAGATCACCTGGAGCATCACGGTGATTGGCACTGCCAGCAGCGCCCCGGCCGGCCCCCACACCCAGCCCCAGTAAAGCAGGCTCACGAAGATTGCCACCGGATTGAGCGGCAGGTGCTTTCCCATCAGGTGCGGGGTCACCAGGTTGCCCTCCAGCAGGTTGATGACGACGCATCCGCCCACCACCAGCAGCACGGTTCCGGTGCTGTCGAACGCCACCAGCGCGGCGGCCCCGACCAATGCGACGGTCACCAGCGCACCGGCGTAGGGAATGAAGTTGAGCAGGCATGCCACCACCCCCCAGAGGAGCGCGTTGGGGAGTCCGACGACCAGGAGAAACACCCAGGTGGCCAGCCCGACCCCGACGCTGGTCAGGGTGTTGAGCAGCATGTACCGGGACATCTGCACTTCGATTTCCGTCAGCACCTCCTCCACGTTCCGGGCACCCGCCCGGGTTCCGATCAGCTCCGCGAGCTTCCGTCGGAACACCGGCAGCATGGCCAGCAGGAAGTAGGTCAGAAATACGACCGTGATTGTCGTCGCAACGATGGTCGTGGTGCTCCCGGTAACCCGCTGAAGCAGCCCCGGCGCCTTGATCTGGACCGTCTGAGTGCCGCTCTGGGTGGGGGATTCGGTGACCTGATCCACTTTGCGGGCCGTTTCCTGAAGCGGTCGGAGCATCCGCCGAATCTTGGTCTGCACCTGGCTCATCGTCTTGGGCGCCGTCTCCACCCAGTCCGCCGCCGGTCCCGCCAGGAGAACGCCGCCGGTAATCACCACCCCCAGGGTGCCGAACACCACCAGCGCGGCGCCCAGCGCCGTCGAGAGGCCCAGCCCGTGGAGCGCGCGCACCGGCGGATCGAGCAGCAGCGCGAACAGCACCGCAATCGCAATCGGGAGCAGTAACCCGGCACCGAAGCGAAGGGCGGCGGTGAGCAGAATCAGGAAGATGCCGATCAGCAGCACGGTCGGGATCGATGGACTGCGGGTTCGCTGTCGCGAGGGTTGCGTCATGGTCAATGCACTCCGCATCAGAAGCCGTCGATATGGGAATGGACTCCTCCCCGGTTCACCGTTCTGCCGTCGCGCGAAGCGCGGCACGGGTGACTCCCCGTGCCGCGCTCCCTGATGTCTGTCCGGATTCGCCCGACGCTGCCCTAGTGTCTGCCCAGCGTGAAGTTCAAACCGACAGCGATCTGGGCGGAGGAGCCCTCGTTCACGGTGAATCGGAACTCACCGAATGGGTGCACCCGCCCGCGGAGTGACTCGGCACCCGCCAGCAGATTCAGCCCGGCCCGGCTGGAGGAGCTCCCGCCGCCGCCGCTCCGGGAAATATTGAGTCCGGTGCCGATGTAGAGCCACCGGATAGACGCCTCGGCGATCCGGTACTTGAGATCGGCATTGAGGTTCCAGAACGATCCGGCGTCGACAAAGAAGTAGTCGAATGACGGATAGAACTCCAGATGATTGGCCATCGGGACGCCGAGCTGCACGCCGACACCGACTTTTTCCAGGTCGAATTGGTAGGACACCCGGGGACCGAGATGCAGTCGGTTGGTCTGCGCCTGCGCAGTGCCGGCAAGCGCGAACCCGAAGACCAGCGCGGTCCCGATCGTGAACGGTCGAATCGCCATCAGAGACTCCTTGGTGGGCCTGCGTGAGTGTGCTCGAAGCATAGTGGCTCCCCCGCGCGCCACCATCGGTCGTCGGGACTAGTCCACAAGCCCTCCCTTCGATGGATGGTGGTTCACCCGGGAACTCCTATTCTTCGGAGGTAGCGAGAGTTCGCGCCCCCTCAGCTGTTTGAAGGAGAGACTCGTGCGTACACCGTATCGATTTGCATCCATGGCATTCCTGGTCCTCGCCGGCTGTGCCACCAAGACCCAGACCGGAGCCGTCGTTGGTGTCGCCGGTGGCGCGGTGGTTGGCGGGGTGATCGGCAAGGTGGCCGGATCCACCGCCAAGGGCGCCATCCTCGGCGCGGTGGTCGGCGGCGTGGCTGGAACCATTATTGGCGCGCAAATGGACAAGCAGGCCAAGGAATTGGAAATGAACGTCAAGGGCGCCAAAGTGGAGCGGGTGGGTGAGGGCATTCAGGTGACGTTCGCGTCGGGGCTGCTCTACGACTTTGATTCCGAGGTCGTGCGGCCCGAAGCGCGGACCAACCTGCACGAATTGGCGCTCAGTCTCGAGAAATTTCCCGGCTCCGATCTGGTGATTGTCGGCCACACCGACCAGCTCGGTTCGTCGATGTACAACCAGGGCCTCTCGGAGCGGCGGGGCAATTCGGCGGCCACTTACCTGATTTCGCAGGGGGTGAGCGGCAGCCGGATCGCCACCCGCGGTCTGGGAGAAACTGAACCCGTTGCCACCAATGAGACCGAAGCCGGCCGCCAGGCCAACCGGCGGGTCGAGGTCGCCATTTTCGCGAGCAAGGAAGCCCGGGCCGCCGCAAAGACCGGATCCCGGTGAGAATCCTCGCCACGATCGGACTGCTGCTGCTGACGGGGTGTCCCGGAGTCAAGCCGATCAGGGAGCTCCTCGACGATCCGTCCCGGTTCGACGGTAAGACGGTGCGCATCGCCGGGGAGGTGAGGGAGTCGATCGGAGCGCTGGGAGTCGGAGTGTATCAGATCAACGATGGAACCGGCACGCTCATCGTGGTGAGCAAGGCCGGGAACGGCACCCCCCGGGTCGGGGCGCAGGTCGGCGTGGAAGGTGAATTCCGGTCGGCGTTCACCCTCGGATCGTTGACCGGGGCCGTACTGATGGAAAACAAGAGGAGAGCACCATGAGAACCACAATTCTTGCAGGGCTTGCGATCGTCGGCGCTGCGGCGTGCGGCAAGGGCACTTCGCAGTCGGCTGCCGACAGCACCCGCAGCGTCGAGCTGGCCCGGGCCGATAGCGCCTATCGCCTCAATGACTTGCCGGCCTCTCAGCCCGCGCCCCGACCCAACCCGAGCCCTGCGCCGAGTCCCGCATCGAACCCAGGTCGCAGCCTCACGCTCGGAAGCGGCTCGAGCATGGACGCAACCACACAGCGCACCATCTCCTCACGCCACGACAAGGCGGGCGAGACCTTCACCGCTCTCGTGTCGAGCGACGTGAAGGATGTGCGGGGCCGCGTGGTCATTCCGGCGGGCTCCATTCTCAATCTGACCATTACTGAGCTGCAGCCGGCCGACGACAAGGGCACCAGGGATGGAAGGATTACCGTGGCGGTCAGCTCGGTGACGGTCGGGGGCCAGACCTACCCGGTCTCAGCCGGAATCACCTCGATGGCGCATACCCTCAAGGGACGCGGCGTCGGCGCCACTGAGGTGCAGAAAACCGCTGCCGGGGCAGTGCTCGGCGGCATCGCCGGCCGGGTCATCGGCGGCAACGCCAAGGGCACCATCATCGGTGCCGTCGTCGGCGGTGCAGCCGGTGCCGTAATCGCCGACCAGACCGCAAATCGGGACGTCGTTGTGACGGTCGGGACTCCGATCGTCGTCACGCTGGACGGCCCGCTCACCGTCACCGTCAGATAGGAAACTGGAGCCTGTCATGGACCTGCTTACCTTGATCATCGTTGGTCTCGTCGCCGGGTTGCTGGCCAGTCTTGCCGTGGGCGGCGTCGGCTACGGAATCCTGGGCGACATCGTCATCGGAATCGTCGGCGCCTTTTTCGGCAGCTGGCTCTTCGGCGCTTTGCGCATCCAGGTTCCCATCAGCGGCCTCGGCGGAACAATCTTCGTCGCGTTCATCGGTGCGGTGGTGCTGCTGCTGCTGCTGCGGGCCGTGCGCAAAGGGCGGCGCACCTAGGCAAAATTCACCTCGGCCGCACTCGGGTGCTTCCCCTGGGTCAGTGAACCCGTTGCCTGAAGTGTGGCCAACCGTGGTGGATGCCAACCGTCAGCGCCGTGCGCCGGTCTGCCAGGAGACCTCTCGCCACGTCGATGCGGAGCACACCCAGGCCTCCATCGGCGATCCCCACCCGAATCCCGGCACCCCCGTCGAGGTAATGGCGGTCATCAGCGGTTCCATCCGCTGCTGCGACGACCTTCGCTCCATCCAGGAATACCCCGGCGGCAAAGACCAGCGGTCCAACCCGGTAGATGGGGAAATCACCTGCGAGACCCGTGTGGATGATCCCGCGGCCGGTGTTCCGGCCTGAAAGCGGTTCACCGCGGGCCAGCGGATGCGCCCGCAGCGGAATTGCGCAAGACAACTCCCCGCCGGCCACCGGCCAACTGCCCAGCGGGGCATGCCGGCTGGCCCAATCGAATCCCAGCCGCGTGGACCACGAGGGACGGCTGAGTTCCAGGGAGGACGTCCACATGACACGGGCACCTCCTCGGAAGTAGGACGGATGGGTCGAGAGCGCGACGGCACGCTCGCTCATCGCGGTGAGCGCGAACCGATCCCCCTGGCCGCGAAGCTCCGCGGCCGCCGACACCGCCAGATAGCGCCGATTCCCCGACCATCGCTCCAGCCGGATGGCTGCCGACGGACGCAGCCACCCGGCGACCCAGCCACCGAAGCCGGCAACCGCCGATCGCCGGCTTTCCTCGAAGACCGCAGTCTTTGTGGTATCGAGCGCCACGCGAAACTGTTCCCACGCCCCCTCGATGCCAATCACCCCATGCACTCCGAGCGCGGCCGGCATGTCAATTCGAAAGGCCGCTCGAGGGCGGGCGGTTTCCCATCGCCAGCTCACGGTCCACAGTTCCCCCGCGCCGGTCGGGGTGGCGATCTCGAGGGCCACTTCGTTTTGTGCAATGGCGCGCACCGCTCCCGCCGCGGCCAGACGCCAAGCCCGCTCCACCATGGGGCGTTCCACCACCGCCACCCGGACTTCGACGACGCTGCCGGGAACCGGCTGGTATTCCACCACCGAGCGCCGAAGCGCGGGGAACTCGGACACTCGCCGCCGCGCCAGCCCAAGGCGGGATGGAGTCAGCACCGTTCCATGAGGCACCGACATCGCGCCGGCGATCCCCTGGAACCGAGTCCCCCGAATTCCCTCGATGTGTATGAGGTCAACGGTCGGCCGGCCGACCCGATTCCATGCCTGGAGCGCGCCGTCCTTGTCGGCGGTGAGGTACCGGCTGGTCGCCAGGAGCTGCCAGGCGTTCCTGTCATCGGGGAGCAGCGCCAGGTATTCCTCGGCGAGCCGGATGACCTCGGCATGGCGCCCCTGCTTGAATCTGACTCCGGCCAGCTCGCGCAGCACCACCGGCTCGGAGGGGCACGCCTGGCCCGCCTCCCCGAGCAGACGAGAGGCCTCATCCAGTTGTTTGGCGGCCACGGCGTCGAGTGCCAGGTCGAGCCAGGGAGCACACGGCATCGCGTCGGGTGGAACCGGATCGGTGTTGCCGCTGAGCGCAGTGGCCGGAATTGCCGGTGCGGGCCGGATCACCAAGGCCCAACGGTCCGCCCCGGCCCAGCGTTTCAGAAACGTGGCCTCCGCCAGGGTGGTATATGGAGCACCGGCTGGATCGTGGAACACCACTCGCCCCTCGCGCCAGCCCAGCACTACCACGTAGTGGTATCGCGCCCGGCTCATTTCCAGGAGCGCGACGACCGGCACGCCCTCGTCAAGTTGCTGTTGGACCAGCTCCGCTGTGCCACGGAAGACTCGGGTGTCCCAGCCACGGGCCCGCGCGGCCGCCGTGAGGTCGGTGGTGAGGATTCCACCTGATGCCGGGCGAACCAGTGCAGCAAAGTCCTGCGCGTACACTCCGCGCCGCCCCCACCACCGCTCCACCATGGCGATGGCGGCGCCGCCGCAGAGCAGGATCGATTGAGGGAGGTAGGGCACCGCGAGCGCAGCGGGCGGGG
>JANNSC010000129.1:0-3236 GCA_031402135.1 Gemmatimonadales bacterium
CTACGTTGCCAACTGGTGGCCGGCGGCGCACAGCCTGGGCTACGAGCATGGATTTGTGAACATGGCGGCAGACATCCTCAAGGTGGTGGGGCGGCGGCGGCCGGAGCTGCCGATTCCCGATTTTGCCGACGCCTATGAAACCCAGCGGGTTCTGGAGGCGGCAATGATTTCCGCCCGCGAACAATGCGCAGTTCCGCTCCGGGAGGTACGCTGATGCGGCCCATCACTCTGTTCACCGGCCAGTGGGCCGACATGCCGCTGGAAGTCCTGGCGGCCAAGGCCAAAGCTTGGGGATATGACGGCTTGGAGTTGGCGTGCTGGGGCGACCACTTTGAGGTCCAGCGCGCGGCGAACGAGCGGGGCTATGTCCGGGACAAATGGGCGCTGCTCAAGGATCACGGCCTCCATTCGTTTGCGATCAGTAATCATCTGGTGGGGCAGGCGGTGTGCGACCGGATCGATGCCCGCCACCAGGCCATCATCCCGGAACACGTCTGGGGAGACGGCGATGCGGAGGGGGTGCGGCGACGCGCCGCGAGTGAGATGATCGATACCGCCCGTGCGGCTCGACGATTCTTCGATGCGGCGCCGAAGCTGGTGAAGAATCAACTGGCCCGCACCGGCCGGACGGTGGTCAATGGGTTTACCGGTTCGAGTATCTGGAATCGGATCTACTCCTTCCCGCCCAACCTCCCGGGCGATATCGACGCCGGCTTTGCCGACTTTGCCACCCGATGGCGGCCGATTCTCAACGCCTTCGCCCGGGAGCAGGTCCATTTCGCGTTGGAGGTGCATCCGGCCGAAATTGCCTTCGACATCGCGTCGACGCGGCGGGCGTTGGCGGCGGTGAAAAACCACAAGAATTTCGGATTTAATTTTGATCCGTCGCATTTCGGCTATCAGGGGGTGGACTACCTTGGATTTCTTCGAGAATTCGGGAGCCGGGTGTTTCACGTGCATGTCAAAGACGTCTGGTGGAGTCCGGTACCGACGGAGGCCGGGACGTTTGGCGGGCACACCGAATTCGGGACGCCGGGCCGCAACTGGGACTTCCGCACACCGGGCCGAGGCCGAATACAATTTGAGGACGTGATCCGGGCCCTCAATCAGGTTGGGTACCTCGGGCCACTGTCGGTGGAATGGGAAGACTCCCTCATGGACCGCGAGCATGGCGCGGCGGAGGCCTGCGGATTCGTCCGCACGCTCGATTTCCCCGGCGCGGCGGGGGCGTTTGACGCGGCATTCGCGAAGAAGAAGCGACGGTGAGCAGCGCGTCCCGTTGATTTCAGGCTGTCTCCCAGTACGGAGTTCCGATGAAACCGCTCGCCGGCAGCCTCCTTGCGTTGTGCTTGATCCTCGGCGTTGCCTCAGGGCTACAGGCCCGGCAGGCTCCGCTCACCATAGCGGGGATCACCGCTCGCCCCGGGGAACGCGCCACCGGGTTTCTGGTGGTTCCCGCTGCAGCGGGAGATACCGGCACCCGGCTCCCGCTCTCCATCCTCCGGGGAAAGACCGCCGGTCCGACCCTCGCGCTGATCGGGGGGACCCACGGATCGGAAGTGGCGCCAATCGTGGCGCTGCAGCGGGTTGCGGCGATGGTCGACCTCGCCACGCTCCGAGGCACTCTTCTCATCGTACATATTGCCAATCCGCCCTCATTTCTGGGGCGTACCATCTACTACAGTCCGGTGGATGGAAAGAATCTCAACCGGATGTACCCAGGCGATCCTTCGGGCACACTCTCCGAGCGAATCGCCCACGTCATTACCAGCGAAATCATCGAACGGGCCGACTACCTGGTAGACATGCACGCCGGTGACGGAAACGAATCGCTGCGGCCCTACACGTATTGGAACAAACTCAATCTCGATATGAGGGTGGATTCCATCGCCCGGGAAATGGCGCTGGCCTGGGGTGCCGACCATATCATCATCGACACCACCCGGACCCGGGACCGGGCCCACTCGTTGTACACCCAGAACACCGCCCATATTCGCGGAAAACCGGCGCTGACCACCGAAACAGGATGGCTGGGCGCGGCGGAACCGGCGATGGTCGAGCGAAACATCGACGGCGCATTTCGAATGATGCGATTTCTGGGGATGGCCCCTGGTGCGGTGGTCAAGACCGAGGCCCCGGTCTGGCTGGCGCCGTATGAGGTGCTGACTAGCCCGGCGAGCGGGGTATGGCATGCCGCGGTCGAGCGGGGGGAGACGGTGTCCAAAGGCAGGGTGATCGGCGTGCTCACTGATTTCTTCGGGCAAACAATCGCCGAGGTGAAATCGCCGCTGGATGGGGTGGTGATGTACGTGGTGGCAACGCCGGCAATGAACAAGGGCGAACCGGTCGGGATGGTGGCGGCCCGGGCTGCGACGCCCCGTTGAAATCAGCTTCAATTCGATTCTCCGTCGCCGCGCTGGCCTTGGCGGCGTGCGCGCGGGGCGGAGCAGGGCGGGTTACTACACAGCACGTGGTACCGCTTCCCTCACTGGTTTACCGGGCCGACACCACCGCTCAGGATAGCGTCGCTCCTGGCGTGGTTCACCACACCGTGGTGCGCAACGACGGACCGTGGGCTATCCACGTGCTCGAGGTGGACCGCGCGGCATGCTGGACCCTGATATCGCTCAAGGCCGGGCAGCAGGCGGTGGGGCGGATCAAGACATCGGAGCTGATCGAGGGAGCCGAGCGAGAGGCGGTGCTCCGCGGGCAGACTGTCGCCGGCGGTATCAACGCCGATTTTTTCAGCTTGGTGCCTCCGGGAGTACCAACCGGCGCGTCGATTCACCAGGGCCGGGTGATAACCGGCCCGGCTTCTCGTCCGGTGGTGGCGAGCGATTCCGCGGGACGTCCGTGGATCGGCACGCTCAACGTTTGGGGACGTCTGGTGGTGGGGTCCGATACCATTCCGATCAACAGCTGGAACCGCCGCAGCCAGGATGGCGTGGCGTTCTTCGATCCCAACTTTGGTGATCTGGTCGACACCGCCCAGGGCTCCTTGCGAATTGCAGTTGGGCCGGGTCGGCGGCGACTGGTGCTCTCGGTGGATTCGGGAGGGGCTTCGGTTTCCATGCCGGCTAGCGGCGGGGTGATTTCAGTTGGAGCAGCAGTACCCGGCGGCTTGCGGAGGAGGATCACCGCAGCCGCAGCGGCAGCGCTGCCGTTTGATGTAGTGGTCGGCCTTGAACCGCTCCACCCCCGGGAGGCGGTGGGCGGGTTCCCGGTGCTGGTGCGGG
>JANNSC010000130.1:0-2239 GCA_031402135.1 Gemmatimonadales bacterium
TCATCGTACCGGACCGTTTGATCATCGTGGACCACCTCCGCCACCGAACCCTCCTGGTCGCAAACGCCTATGGCGGCCTCGGCGCGGAAGCCAACTATCACGACGCCATGACGGCGATCGGGACATTGCTGCAGGCGGTGGAGCAGCACCCGCCCACCCGCTTGCCCGCCCACCCGCCCGCCCGCCCGCCCACCCGCCGGCCCGCCCAACCGCCGTCAGTCGACCTCAGCGACGCGGAGTACTCCGCGCTAGTCACCCGTCTCAAACAGCACATCGTTGCCGGCGACGTCTTCCAGATCGTGGCATCGCGAACCTTCACCATGCCGTGCCCTGATCCGCTCGCCGCCTACGCCGCGCTTCGCATTGCCAACCCGAGCCCCTATCTGTTTTACGTACGGGGCGCCGCCTCGACCCTCTTCGGCGCCTCGCCCGAAACGGCCATCAAGGTGCACGGCTCCCCCAAGCGGGTGACCATCCGCCCCATCGCCGGCACCGCGACGCGGGGCCGGAGCGCCGATGGCACCCTTGACCCCGACCTCGACGCCCGCCGGGAAGCGGCGCTCCGGCTCGATCAGAAGGAAACCGCCGAGCACATGATGCTGGTGGATTTGGCGAGGAACGACGTGGCCCGGGTCAGCGTCCCGGGAACCCGCCAAGTGACCAAGCTGCTTACCGTGGACCGCTACTCCCACGTGATGCACCTCGTTTCCGAGGTGCAGGGGGTCCTGGCGCCGGGTTACGATGCCCTCCACGCCTATGCCGCTGCCATGAATATGGGAACCCTGGTGGGGGCGCCCAAGATTCGGGCGGCCCAGATCCTCCGGGAGGTCGAAGCCACCCGCCGGGGCGCCTACGGCGGCGCCGTGGGATACCTCGCCCACGGCGGAACCATGGACACCGCCATCGTCATCCGCGCGGCGGTGGTGCGAAACGGTGTGGCCGCGGTGCGGGCCGGCGCCGGCATCGTCTTCGATTCCGATCCCGAGGCCGAAGCCCAGGAAACCCGCCGCAAGGCTGAAGCGGTGCTCGCCGCCATCGCGGAGGCGGGGGCGGCGTGAGCCAGCCACTCCGGGTGGTGTTCATCGACAACTTCGATTCATTCACCTGGAATCTGGTGGACGAATTTGCCCGCCGAGGCGCCGGAGTCGAGGTCTGGCGCAACAGCGTCCCCGCCGAACACGCACTGGCACGGGCCCAGGAGGCCCGGCAGAGCCTGCTGGTGCTTTCCCCTGGCCCCGGCGCGCCCGGTGCTGCCGGCTGCTGCATCAACCTGGTGCGCGGCGCCGGCGCAGCCGGCATTCCGCTCTTCGGGGTGTGCCTCGGCCATCAGGCGATGGTCGAGGCGTACGGCGGAGTGGTGGCGGCAGCCGGTGAAGTTGTCCATGGAAAAACCTCGGCGGTCCGGCACCACGGCGGCGCCCTCTTCGAAGGTGTCCCCTCCCCATTCCCGGTGGGGCGCTATCACTCCCTCGCCGCGACTGTCCTCCCGGAGGTTCTCACCGCAATTGCCGGAACCGACCAGATTGTGATGGCGGTGGCCCACCGCAGCGCGCCCCAGTTCGGGGTCCAATTCCACCCCGAGTCGATTCTCACCCCCGAGGGAGGCCGCATCATCGACAACGTGATGCGGTGGGCAAGCAATGCGCGCCAGTGAGGTTCTCGAGGCGCTGAGCCGGCGCGCCCTCACTCGAGACGAAAGCGCCGGGACATTTACCCGCTTCGTGGCCGGCGAGTACTCCGACATTGAAATGGCGGCAATCCTGTCCGCACTCAAAACCCGGGGAGAAACCCCCGAGGTCATGGCCGGTGCGGTCGAGGCGCTACTCGCCTCTGCGGTTCCCTTCCCTCGCCCGGCGTATCCCTACGCCGATTGCTGCGGCACTGGAGGTGATGGCGCCGGCACCGTCAATATTTCTACCGCCGCCGCCTTCGTCGCCGCGGAAATGGGCATCCCGATTGCCAAGACCGGCAACCGCTCCGTCTCTTCTCGTTGTGGCTCCGCCGATGTGCTCGAAAAGCTCGGCGTTCGGCTCGATCCGCCGCCCGAGGTCGGTCGCCGGTGCCTCGATGACGTCGGCATCTGCTTCGTCTATGCGCCACAATACCATCCCGGCGTGCGCCACGTCGCGGCGGTTCGCAAGGCCCTGAGGGTGCGCACTGTTTTCAACCTGGTCGGGCCCATTGCCAATGCGGCGCGGCCTCCGTGGCAGATGATGGGCATTTATGATCCCGCCCTCTG
>JANNSC010000131.1:0-13055 GCA_031402135.1 Gemmatimonadales bacterium
GGTGCCGGGAGTCCTCGATTTCTACGGCGACTTCCGTATCGGCGGACCCTTCACGGTGATCGGCGGCTTCAACCGGTACCTCGGGTTTGCCACCACCAATAACGCCTACCCGGCGGACGCCATCTACGCCCTCGACCCCGCACCCGGCGCAGTGGACGCGGTACTGCTGGATGGCGCGGTGATCCCCCTGACCCGGGAAACCGTCACCGTGGAATTCCGCAACGGGCCGGGATTCTCCTCGGAAACCCGGGAAACGTGGCGCTCCCCCGCCGGGCCGGTCATCGCCCGAACCGGCGGCAAGGTGTACGTGCTCCGCTCCGCCGCCGACGGGGAATTCCGCGGCGGCGAGCAATTCCTTCGCATGATGCAGGCGAAGAGTCTGGCGGAGTGGAAGGATGCGATGCGCATGCACGCCCGGAGCACCTCGAACTTCACCTACGCCGATCGGGACGGAAACATATTCTACGTCTGGAACGCCACCCTGCCCGATTACCCGCACCCGTATGCGGGCGACTCTTTGGCAATTCCGGTAACCCGCGCCGCCGAGCTGTGGACCCGGTACCTCCCCTGGGACTCCCTCCCTCAGTTACAGAACCCCAGGAGCGGGTACCTGCACAACGAAAATGACCCGCCGCACTTCACCAACCTCCAGCAACCGCTCGATTCGGCCCGGATGCCGGTGACGGTGCCGCCGCCGGCCTTGAGTCTTCGCAGCCAGTTGGCGCTCCAGCTGCTCAACTCAGCCAAGAAAAAGCTCACCCTGGAGGATGTGGTGCGCCTGAAGCACAGCCCTCGGATGCTGCTGGCCGACCGGGTCAAGCCCGATCTGCTCTCGGCGGTCCATCAGGTGGCGGATAGTGCGCTCGCCGAGGCGGCGGAAATTCTCGAGCAGTGGGACAATACCTCGGACATCAATGCCGCCGGCGGGGTGCTTTTCGAGGCCTGGTGGCGACGGTACCTCCAGACTGGAATCCGCGGGTCCACGCCGTTCGCCGAACGGTGGACCAGCCAGCGGCCCACCGAAACGCCGCGGGGCCTCGCCGATAGGGCCCGCGCCGTCACCGCCCTGCGGGAGGTCATCCCCGAGGTCCGTCGCAAGTTTGGCAGCCTCGGCGTGCCGTGGGGAGAAGTCCACCGGGTGAGGTTTCCCGGCAAGGACTTGCCCGTAGCCGGCTGCGGCGGCGACCTCGGCTGTTTCCGGGTGCTGCAGTTCCGGGAAGACTCCGACGGCAAGCTGGCGGCGCGCGGCGGAGACGGCTGGATCCTGGCTGTTGAGTTCGGGAAGGAGCCGCGGGCGCTGAGCGTCCTGGCCTACGGCGAGCACAACCGGCCTGATTCACCACTTCGGGGCGACCAGGCGGAGCTCTTTGCCAAGGGGCAACTCAAGCCGGTGGCGTTTCTTCAGAAAGATGTCGACCGAGCAGCGGTGCGGCGGTATCGGCCGGGAAAGCCATAAGTGATGCAGTGTGAGCGGTGAGCGGTGAGCGGGAAGCGGGAAGCGGGAAACGGGAAACGGGAAGCGGACTCGGGATGAACGGGACGAGGGCGCGTGTTGGGTGCCGCAGGCACCCTCCTAGCGCCCTCGAACCCGTTCGCCCGAGACCGCGCACCTGACGGGACCCGACGGGAACCGTTCAGCCGAGACCGCGCCTACGCAGCCTTTGTGAGAATCCTCGGCCCCTCCTTGGTAATCGCCACAGTATGCTCGAAGTGCGCCGCCAGTGACCCATCCGCCGTCACCACCGTCCACTTGTCGTCCAGCATCCTGGTGGCGTAGTCGCCCTGCGTGATCATCGGCTCGATGGCAATGGTCATCCCCAGCTGGAGCTTGGGGCCCCGGTGCGGCTGTCCGTGATTCGGCACTTGCGGGTCCTCGTGCATCCGCTGCCCCACCCCGTGCCCTACCAGCTCCCGCACCACCCCGAACCCCCCAGCCTCGGCCACTCGCTGCACCGCGTGCCCAATGTCTCCGATGTGATTGCCGAGCCGGGCTGCTGCGATCCCGGCCACCAGCGCCGCCTGCGTAACCGTGAGCAAACGGGCCGCTTCCGGGGCGATTTGCCCGACCGGAATGGTGGTGGCGGCATCGGCGTGAAACCCCTCCAGAAACACACCGACGTCGACGCTCACAATGCTGCCCTCGCGGAGGATCCGTTTTGCCGAAGGGATGCCGTGCACAATTTCATCGTTGATGGAAACGCACAACGTCTTGGGGAAGCCGTAGAGACCCTTGAACGAGGGCGTAGCCCCCGGGTGGCTCCGGATGAATTGCTCCGCTGCGACATCGAGCGCCTCGGTTGAAACCCCCGGCCGCACCAGCTCCCGCATCAGCTCGAGGGTGGCCGCGACAATTCGGCCGGCCCGCGCCATAATCTCGATTTCCCTGGCGGACTTGAGGTTGATCATTGCCCCAGCGCGTCCTGGACCCGGGCCGCAATGTCCTCCACTGTTCCCAAGGCTGCAATCCGGGTGACCCCGCCGCGCGTCTGGTACCACGTCAACACCGGCGAGGTCTGTTCCCGGTAGGCGGCAAGGCGGCGCTCCACGGCTTTCGGGTCATCGTCGGCCCGGCCTTCGATTCCGCGCCGCTTCTCGATCCGGGACAGGATTTCCTGGTCGGAGACATCAAAGAACAGCACCCGGTCCATCGAGCGCCCCCGCTCGCTCAACAGGCCGGCCACGCCCTCGGCCTGCGGAATCGTGCGCACCACTCCGTCGAAGATCACCCCACGCGAAGCTTCCGGCTTGCTCAGCTGCTCCCGGACCACGCCCAGAATGATGTCGTCACCCACCAGCCCTCCGCTCTCCATGACGGCCTTGGCCTGGCGGCCGACCGGCGTGCCCTTGGCCACCGCCTCACGCAGAAGATCTCCGGTGGCAAATTTGGGCAACCCGAGCCGCGCTGAAAGGATGGCGCCCTGGGTGCCCTTGCCGGCACCGGGAGGGCCGAGCAGCAGCAGGTACATTCGAGCTCCTCGTCGCACCGTTGGCAGTGGGTTGTTGGCCATCGGTGCCTAGCAAAGCGACTCTCCGACCTGACAATCGGAGAGTCGCGTGGTCCACCCAAACCCGAAAGCCAATAGCAGGGAGCTGGCAGCCATACGCTGCCGCCTATATGAACCGCTGCTGCCGCCCCCGGAATTTCACCCGTCCGGTCTTCATGAAGCTATCGTACTTTCGGAGCGTCCGGTGTTGTTCCACCTGGGCAATGGTGTCCAGCAGCACACCGACCACGATCAGAATGGAGGTTCCGCCGAACACCGCCTGAAAGCCGACCTTCTGGGCCACCACAATCGGAATGATCGCGATCGCAGCAAGGAACAGCGCCCCTGGCAAGGTGACACGGGAGAGAACGCCATCGATGTAGTCTGCGGTGGCGGCGCCCGGCTTGACCCCGGGAATGAAGCCGCCCTGCTTCTTCAGGTTTTCCGACAAGTCCACTGAATTGAAGATGATGGAGGTGTAGAAGTAGCTGAACAGCAGCACCATGACGCCGAACGAGATGTCGTAGGGCAGCGACCCAGGCGCAAAGGTCGCGGCAAGGTCGAGCAGGGTGGCGTTCTTGGTGAAATTGGCGATGGTGCCCGGCACGATGATAATGGTCTGGGCAAACACGATCGGCATGACCCCGGCGGTGATCAGCCGGATCGGAATAAACGTCTTCTGGCCTTCCCGGATCCGACCCCGGCCCATCACCTTTCGGGGAATCTGAATCGGGATCCTCCGTGCGGCGATCGTCATTGCCACCACTGCAGCAATTGCCCCGACCGCCAGCGCCACCAGGAGCACCGCACCGGGGAGCGACACCACGTTGGTCTTGATCGACTGGAACAGTCCCACGGTCGACGGCCACAGCCGTTCGATGATCGACACCGCAATCAGCATGCTCATGCCGTTGCCGATGCCCCGCTCGGTGATTTGCTCACCCAGCCACATGACGAACATGGCGCCTGTGGTGAGGGTAAACACCATGGTGAGCCGGGAGGCGAACCCGGGCGTGGTCACTGCGCCGGGAATCGATTCGGTGAACAGGGTAAAGGTGTACGCCTGAGAGAAGGCGATGAAGATGGTCATGTACCGGGTCCACTGCGTCAGTGTCTTCCGGCCCTGCTCGTCCTTTTGCATCTTGCCCACCGACGGCACGATGCCGCCGGCCAGCTGGAAGATGATCGAGGCCGAGATGTACGGCATGATCCCGAGCGCAAAGATCGTGGCCCGATAGAGGCCACCGCCCAGGGTGTCGTACAGTTGAAAAAATCCCGAGGCGCCCGAGTTGTTGATGAACGCAACCAGCGCGTCTACGTTGACGCCGGGTGCTGCAATGTGGGCGCCGACCCGGTAGATAAAAACGGCCAACAGGGTAAAGAGGAGCTTGCGTTTCAGCTCGTCGTCGATGGCCAGAGCCGGTCCCTTGGGCGCAGTCACTTACGCCTCGACCTTCCCGCCAGCCGCTTCAATCTTCGTCTTGGCCGCCGCCGAGATGGCCACCCCCCGCACCGTGTAGGCCCGATCGGCGTCTCCGGTGCCCAGCAGTTTTACCGCCTGATTCGGCTGACTGACCAGCCCCGCGGCATGCAGTGTCTCGATGGTCAACTCGGTGCCGGCCACCTTGGCCAGATCTCGCAAGTTGACGGTCTGGGCGGTTTGCTTGAATGGATTGGTGAACCCGCGCTTGGGCAGCCGGCGGTACATCGGCATCTGGCCGCCCTCGAAGCCCGGATTGGTTCCTCCACCGGTCCGCGCCTTGTGACCCTTGTGGCCCTTGCCGGACGTCTTGCCGGTCCCGGAACCGGGTCCCCGGCCGATGCGCTTGCGCGCCCGGTGGGAGCCAGGAGCCGGCTTGAGATTCGACAGGGTGATTCTCTTCTCAGTCATCGCTGCTTCCTCAGTCTGTCGCAAAGTGCTGATGTACCCTACTGGGCCGCCGAAACCTCAACCAGGTGGCGCACCTTGAAGATCATGCCTCGCACCGACGCATTGTTCGGTAGCTCCACTGTCATCTGATGCTTCATGAGTCCCAGCGCCTCCAGGGTCCGCCGCATCGTTTCGGCGTGACCGATCTTGGAGCGAATCTGCTTGACCCGGATCCGCTTGGCGATCTTTTCCGAGGGCACTTCGGCGGCGTGAAACGCCGGACCCTGTCGGCCCACCACTGGATTGCGTCCCATGTCAGGCTCCCTGCCGGGCGCGGTAGGAAATCTGGCTCACTTCGATCTGCCGCTCTCGGGCCACCTGGCGCACCGACACCAGCGAGGTGAGGCCGTCCATGGTCGCGCGGACCATGTTATGCGGGTTATTTGATCCCAGGCTCTTGGTCAGAATGTCGGTGATGCCGCAGCACTCCAGTACCGCGCGCACCGGGCCGCCGGCAATGACGCCGGTTCCGGTGGCCGCCGGCTTGAGCAGCACCGCGCCGGCGCCATGCTTGCCGAGGATTTCATGGGGAATGGTGGACCCGGTCCGGGGGATTTCCACCATGTTCCGCTTGGCGGCTTCCACCGCCTTGCGCACCGCCTCGGAGACTTCGTTGGCCTTGCCGGTGGCCAAGCCGACTTTCCCCTTGCCATCACCCACCGCCACCAGCGCGTTGAATGAAAACCTGCGGCCGCCCTTCACCACCTTGGCCACCCGGTTGATGTCGACCACCTTTTCGACGAACTCGCTCTGGGCGTCGTCCCGACCGCGATCCCGTCGTTGGCCGCCGCCCGGGCCGCCCCGACCGCCGCCCTGACCGCCGCGACCGCCGCCGCCCTGCCCGCCCCGACCCCCGCGCGCTCGTCCCCGGCCGCCCTCTGGGGCGGTGCCGGGACTGGTGGTCGTGGTGGTGGCTTCCGCCGCGCCCTCGGGGGCGGCTGCGTCCGTGCCCTGCGTTTCTCGCTCAGCCATGCTTAGAACTCCAATCCGCCTTCGCGGGCGCCGTCAGCGACGGCCTGGACGCGACCATGATACCGGTAACCAGCCCGGTCGAAAACGACTTTTGTGATGCCGGCGGCTTTGGCCTTGGATGCCAGCAGCATGCCGGCCGCCTTGGCTTTGGCCACCTTGCCTTTGCCGACGAGAACCAGACCCTCGCTGCCATCGCCGACGCTGAGGATGGTGGCCCCTCGGCCGTCATCCACCAGCTGGGCATAGATGTGCTTGATGGAACGGAACACCACCAGCCGGGGCCGGTCTCCGGTTCCCGAGACCTTTTTCCGCACCCGGAGATGCCGGCGATAGCGCCGTTCCTCGGGGGTCTTGGGAGAATGTATTGCGCGCATTTACTTCGCTCCTGTCTTGCCGGCCTTGCGGCGGACCCGCTCGCCCTGGTACCGGATGCCCTTGCCCTTGTAGGGCTCCGGCGGCCGGATCTGGCGCAGTTCGGCGGCCACCTGGCCGACCAGTTCCTTGTTGGGCCCGCTGATCTTCACCACGGTGTTGCCCTCCACCGCGAAGGTGATCCCCTCGGGCGCCTTGTAGGCGACCGGGTGCGAATAGCCCACGATGACATTCAACCCGAGCTTGTTGATCTCGGCCTTGTAGCCGACGCCCTGGATTTCCAGCACCTTCTGATACCCCTTGGCCACGCCCTCGACCATGTTGGCAATGAGGGTGCGGGTCAGGCCGTGCAGCGCCTTGTGCCGGGTCTCCTCGCTGGGGCGGGTCACCACCAGCTGGCCGGCTTCCATCGAGAGAATCATCTCCGGATGCACCGTGCGGAACAGCTCCCCCTTGGGGCCCTTCACCCGGACGGTCTTGCCGTCAATGGTGACGGTCACCTCCGAAGGGATCGGGACCGGCTTCTTGCCGATGCGTGACATGGCGCCTCCTACCAGATCACGGCGAGCAGCTCGCCGCCGAGGTTGGCCGCGCGCGCGTCCCGATCGGACATGAGGCCCTTCGGGGTAGACACAATGGCCATGCCGAGGCCATTGCGCACCCGGGGGATCTCCCGCGACTTGACGTAGCGCCGCAGGCCGGGGCTCGACACCCGACGCAGCTCCCGAATGACCGGGCGCTCCTCGTGGTACTTGAGATAGAGGCGCAACACGCCGCGCCCGCCATCGTCGAGCACCTTGTAGTCGGCGACGAAGTGATTGTCGGTCAGGATCCGCGCCAGCTCAGCCTTCAGCTTGGAGCGGGGGATGTCGACGCGCTTGTGGCCCGCCGTGCAGGCGTTCCGGATGCGGGTCAGCATATCCGCCACTGGATCAGTCATGCTCATGCTCTAGTCCCTCTCACCAACTGGCCTTGCGCACGCCGGGGATGTGCCCCTTCAGCGCGAGCTCGCGGAAACAAATGCGACACAGTCCGAACTTCCGGAGCACTGCGCGGACCCGGCCGCAGCGCTGACAGCGACGGACCCGCCGCGTCGAAAACTTGGGAGTGCGCTTGGCGCGCTCGATCCAGCACGTTTTTGCCATCGTTATGCCACCTTTGGAGGCGTCTCGCCACGGAACGGCCAGCCAAACTCCCGGAGCAGCCCCATCGCCAGGTCATCCCGGCCTGCCGTGGTCACCAGGGTGATGTCCATCCCGTGAATCCGTTCGACCTTGTCGTAGTCGATCTCGGGGAAAATCAGCTGTTCCTTGATGCCGAACGTGTAGTTGCCGGAGCCGTCGAAGCTCTTCGTCGGCATGCCCCGGAAATCTCGGGTCCGGGGCAGCGCCAGTGAAATGAACCGGTCCAGGAACTCGTACATTCGGGGGCCCCGCAGAGTCACCCGGGCACCGACCGGCACCCCTTCGCGCAGGCCGAAATTGGCGATCGATTTCTTGGCCCGGGTGATCGTGGCCCGCTGGCCGGTAATCAAGGCCATTTCCTCGACCACCGCATCGAGTTGCTTGGGGTTCTTCTGGGCGTCGCCCATGCCGACGTTCAGCACGATTTTGACCATCTGGGGAATCTGATTCGGGTTGGTGAGCCCGAACTGCTTTGCCAGCTTTGGCCGAATCGTCTTCACGTAGAACTCCTGCATCCGCGGCATCCCGTCCCGCACCTTCGGCGACGGATCGGTGGCACTGACCGGAGTTCCCTTGTCTTTCTTTCCCGCCCCGGTCTTGGCCGGAGCCTTGCCGGCCTTTGGGGCAGCCGGCTTGGGGGTCTTGGTCGTTTCACTCATTTACCGAGTCCTCGGAATCGACTGTCCAGACTTCACGGCAATCCGCTCCATGGTGCCGTCCTTGTCAATGCGGCGGCGAATCCGGGTCGGGGCGCCGGTCTTCGGGTCGACCAGCATCACTTTGGAGTGATGGATCGGAGCGGCAAACTCGACGATGCCCGACTCGCTGGTCTGGGTCGCCTTCTTGTGCCGCTTCACCACGTTGACGCCCTCGACGGTCACCCGGCCGGTCTTGGGATTGGCTCGCAGCACTCGGGCCCGCTTTCCCTTGTCGTCGCCCGAGATCACCTGCACCGTGTCACCCTTGGTGACGTGCAGTTTGACCCGGGGCGCCGGCTGATTCCTGACCCGCTTCCGCTTCTTGTAGACCAGCGGCTTCATATCAGATGACCTCCGGCGCAAGCGAGACAATCTTCATGTATTTCTTGTCGCGGAGCTCGCGCGCCACCGGACCGAAGATGCGCGTCGCCCGAGGCTCCCCCGCGTCGTTGATGAGCACCGCGGCATTCTCGTCGAAGCGGATGTAGGTCCCGTCCTTGCGCCGGGTTTCCTTGGCCGTCCGCACGATGACCGCTCTGGCCACTTCGCCCTTCTTGACCTGGCCGGTCGGGATCGCGTCTTTGACTGCCACCACCACGACGTCACCCAGGCCGGCATAGCGCCGTCTCGAGCCGCCGAGCACGCGGATTACCAGCGCCCGCCGGGCACCGGAATTGTCCGCAATCTTGAGAATCGTTTCCTGTTGTACCATGGCCCCGCCCCCTTACTTGGCCCGCTCGACGACTTCGACCACCCGCCAGCAAACGGTCTTGGCAATCGGCCGGGTCTCCATGATCCGAACCGTATCGCCCAGGCGCGCGTCCTTCTCATTGCGCGCCTTGACCGACTTGCTGCGGGTGATCTGCTTCCCATACACCGGATGGGCCAGACGACGCTCCAGCGTAACCGTGACGGTCTTCGTCATCTTGTCGCTGCTCACGACTCCGGTCCGGACTTTCCGGCGCTGACGCGCCGGCGTGGTGGCTTCGGTCATTGGCCCTTCCTCTGCTTCAAGACTGTTTCCATCCGCGCCACCGTTCTCCGCAACGTCCGGAACTGGGTCGGATTGTCGATCGTTTCAGTGGCGGAGCGGAACCGGAGCCGAAACGCCTCCTCCCGTGCCTCCACCAGCTTTGCCTGGAGCTGCTCCACCGACAATTCCTGGAGATCGCTCGCCTTGGTCTTGGCCATGCCCCTAGACCTCCTCGCGGCGAACCAGCCGCGTCTTGAGCGGAAGCTTGGCCGCGGCCAGCGCAAACGCCTTCTTGGCCAATTCCTCGGTAACCCCATCCACTTCGAAGAGGATCCGGGCCGGCTTGACCACCGCCACCCAGCCCTCTGGATTGCCCTTGCCCTTGCCCATGCGGGTTTCGGCCGGCTTCTTGGTGATCGGCTTGTCCGGAAAAATCCTGATCCAGACCTTGCCGCCCCGCTTCATTTCACGGGTCATCGCGACCCGGGACGCTTCAATCTGCCGGTTGGTGATCCAGCCCGGCTCCAGGCACATCAACCCGAATTCGCCGAAGGCAATAGTGTTGCCCCGAGTGGCAATGCCCCGGGTCTTGCCCTTGAAGGTTTTTCTGAATTTGACCCGCTTCGGTGCCAGCATCGGTCAGTTCCCCGTGCTGTAGGTACGGCCGCTCATATCCTCGACCACTTCACCCTTGAAGATCCACACCTTGATTCCAATGGTGCCGTAGGTGGTCTTGGCAGTACTGGTGGCGTAGTCGATGTCGGCTCGCAGGGTGTGCAGCGGCACCCGGCCCTCGTGGTACCCCTCGGTCCGCGCGATTTCCGCTCCGCCCAGCCGGCCGGAGGCCCGGACCTTGATGCCCTGGGCGCCCATGCGCATGGCGCTCTGAATCGACCGCTTCATCGCCCGGCGGAAGGAAATCCGCTGGGTCAGTTGGTGAGCAATGTTGTCTGCCACCAGTTGCGAGGAGGTTTCCGGACGCTTGATTTCCTCGACATTGATGGCCGCTTCCTTGCCGGTCAGCTGGGCCAGCTCGTCCCGAAGCTTGTCGACCTCAGTGCCCTTCTTGCCGATCACCACCCCCGGACGGCCGGTGTGAATCGTCACCGTCACCTTGCCGGGGCGGCGCTCGACGTGGATCTCCGCAATTGCCGCGTGGCCCAGCCGGGTCATGAGGTACTTCCGGATCAGCTCGTCCTCTTTGAGCAGTGCCGGCATATCCCTGGTGGCAAACCACCGGGACAGCCACGGCTTGACGATGCCAAGCCGGAAGCCGATTGGATGAGTTTTCTGGCCCATTACTTCTCCTCCCTGCTGGCGACGTGGATTTCCACGTGGCTGGTGCGCTTCATGATCGGGGTCCCCCGACCCTGGGCCGCGGCGTGCATCCGCTTGAGCGGCTGCCCCCCGTTCACGATCGCCTTGCTCACCATGAGCTCGTCGACGTCGAACCGCTGATTGGCGGCCAGCGCCTTCTGCTCGGCATTCGCGACCGCGCTTTTCAGCGTCTTGGCGATCTGCTTGGCGGCGTGCTTCTTGTTGAATTTCAGGATCGCGTACGCTTCGTTCACGTCCTGATGCCGAATGAGGTCAATCACCAGCCGCATTTTACGCGGGGACTGGCGGACGCTCCGCTGAATTGCGTGTCCCTGTGACATAGTCACTCCGGCTTCGCCTTTTTGTCGGCGACGAGTTTCCCGCTGTGGCCCTTGAACAACCGGGTCGGCGAGAACTCGCCCAGCTTGTGGCCCACCATGTTCTCGGTGACGTACACCGGGACAAACTTGTTCCCGTTGTGCACCGCGAAGGTGTGGCCTACGAATTCGGGCAGAATGGTGCTGGCCCGGCTCCAGGTCTTGACCACCCGTTTCTCGTTCTTCGAATTCAGGAGCTGCACCTTGGTGAGCAGCGCCTCCTGAACGAACGGGCCCTTCTTGACGCTCCGTGCCATTATTGCGTCGCCTTCCCGCGCTTGCGGCCGCGGACAATGAGTCGGTTGGAGCCCTTCTTCCGCTTGCGTGTCTTCACACCTTCCGGCTTGCCCCACGGTGATACCGGGGGACGGCCGCCCGAGCTCTTGCCTTCGCCACCGCCCAGCGGGTGGTCGACCGGGTTCTTGGCAACGCCCCGCACCTTGCCGCGGCGCCCCAGCCAGCGGGTCTTGCCGGCCTTGCCCATCGAGAGCAACTCGTGCTCGGCGTTGCCGACTTCACCGATCGTGGCCAGGCACTTGGCGTGCACCAGCCGCATTTCGGTTGATTTCATGCGCAGCGTGACGTAATCGCCTTCGCGCGCCATCACCTGGGCATACTGACCGGCGCTTCGTGCCATCTGCCCGCCCCGCCCCAGCTTGAGCTCGACGTTGTGGACGTTGGTACCCAGCGGGATCTCGCCCAGCGGCAGGGCGTTCCCCAGCCGGGCATCGCTGCCCGGACCCGACATCACCGCGTCGCCCTGCTTGAGGCCGGCGGGGTGCAGGATGTAGCGCTTCTCGCCGTCGGCGTACACCAGCAACGCAATTCGGGCGGTTCGATTGGGATCGTACTCGATTTCCGACACCTTGGCCGGAATCCCGAACTTGTTGCGCCGGAAATCGATTTTCCGGTACTGCTGCTTGTGGCCGCCGCCAATGGCCCGCATGGTCACATGGCCCTGGTTGTTGCGGCCGCCGGACCGCTTCTTCGGCTCGCACAGCGACTTCTCCGGCGTCGCCCGGGTGATCTCGTCGAACCCGGAAACCGAACGGAACCGGGTGCCGGCTGTCATCGGACGGAATTGCCTGATGCTCATATCAGCCCTCGAAGATGGGGAGGGACTCGCCCTCCTTGAGGGTCACAATGGCCTTTTTCCAGCGCGCCGTGACACCGCGAATCCGCCCGCGGTTCACTTCATTGCGACGCATCTGCATGGTACGCACCGCCGTCACGTGCACCCCGAATTGCTGCTCCAGGGCGTCCTTGATCTGAAACTTGTTCGCTTCGGGATGCACCTCGAAGGCGTACTCCTTGCGCGTCTGATACGCGGCGGAGCTCTTCTCGGTGATCAGCGGGCGAACCACGGTCTTCCGGAGCGTCGGCATCAGCTCTCCTTCTTCTTCTTGGGCGCCGGCTTCTTCGCCGCCGGCTGCTTCTTCAACGCCGCGGCCTTCTTGCCGGCCTTCGGCGCTGCGGTCTTCTTGGCTACAGCCTTCTTCTTTGGCGCCTTGGGAGTCTTCACCTCAGCCGCCCCGGCGTCCGCACCGCCCCCCAGCGCCGCCTGTTCCACCACCACCGCATCGGCCCAGAGAACATCGTACGCCGACGCATCGGCAAAGGTCATGACCTGGGCCCTGGGAAGATTCCGTCCCGAGAGGTACAGATTCCGGTTGAGCCCATTGCTCAATACCAGAACCTTCTTCCCCAGGAGCCCCAGCTTGCCCAGCAATCCGGTGAGCTGCTGGGTCTTGGGGGCCTCGAACACCATCGTCTCGACCACCAGCAACGAACCCTCCCGAGCCCGCGCATTGAGCGCCGAACGCCGGGCCAGCTGCTTCACCTTGCGGGGGATATCCGAGCGATAGTCCCGCGGAATCGGTCCGAACACGATGCCGCCGCCCCGCCAGTGGGGCGCCCGGGTCGATCCGGCGCGGGCTCGGCCAGTACCCTTCTGCTTCCACGGCTTCTGGTTGCCGCCCGAAACGAAACTCCGGGTCTTGGTCTTGGCAGTGCCTTGCCGCTGGTTGTTCAGGAACGTCTTGACGGCCTGATGGAGCACCGCCTCGTTCACCGTTGCGTCAAAAAGATCGGTCGGGAGCGCAAACGCCGCCTTGTGCTTCGCGCCCGATGCCGAATAGTGCGCTGCCTCAATCATGGCGGCTCCGTCCTCCCTGCTTGGCGACCATCACGATACCGTTTTTCGAGCCCGGGATCGCGCCGCGCACGAACAGGAGATTGCGTTCGGCGT
>JANNSC010000132.1:0-14709 GCA_031402135.1 Gemmatimonadales bacterium
GGTCCGGGCACTGGAGGGTTTGGAAAAGCTGAAGGCGCGTGCCACCAAGGTGGGGGTGACGGGAAACCGGGAATACAATCCCGGCTGGCACACCGCGCTCGACCTGCGCCACCTGCTCACCGTGTCGGAGGCCATTGTCGCCTCGGCGCTGGCCCGGAGGGAAAGTCGGGGCGGACACTTCCGCGACGATTACCCCGACAAGGACAAGGCCTGCTCCACCTTCAATTTCATCGCGCGGTTGGGCGGCGACGGAAGCCTCGAGCTCGCCAAAGAATCGATCCCGCCATTGCCGGTCGAACTCCAGACCATTGTCGAGGAGATGCAGTCATGACCCAGGCGACCTTCCGGATTTGGCGAGGCGAGGCCGGCAATGGTGATTACGCCGACTACGCCACGGAAATCAGCGAGGGAATGGTGGTCCTGGATGCGGTCCACGACATCCAGGCCCAGCAAGCCAACGACCTCGCGGTGCGCTGGAACTGCAAGGCCGGCAAGTGCGGCTCCTGTTCCGCCGAGGTGAACGGCCATCCTCGGCTGATGTGCATGACCCGGCTCAACGAACTGGATCTCTCCCAACCGATAACGATTGAGCCGATGCGGGCATTCCCGCATCACAAGGACCTCGTCACCGACGTAAGCTGGAACTTTCGCGTCAAGAAAAAAATCCGTCAGTTCACACCCCGACCCCCTGACGCTCCAGACGGCACCTGGCGAATGCAACAGCACGACGTGGACCGGGTTCAGGAGTTCCGGAAGTGCATCGAGTGCTTCCTCTGCCAGGATGTTTGCCACGTGTTGCGGGACCATCACCTGCACGATGATTTTGTCGGACCCAGGTACCTGGTGTATGCCGCGGCGCTGGAAATGCACCCTCTCGATACGCTGGACCGGCGCGAAGAACTCCGCAAGGCGCACGGTATCGGCTATTGCAACATCACCAAATGCTGCACCGCGGTGTGCCCGGAGAATATCACCATTACCGACAACGCCATCATTCCGCTCAAGGAGCGGGTCATGGACGATGCCTTCGATCCGATCGTGAAACTGGTGGGTCTGATCAGGGGCACGGTCGCCGGACCATAGGGAGGATTGCCATGTTTGAGCCCAAGCCGATTTCCGCTGGAGGCGTTCCTGGCGCACTGCAAAAAGCCGAGCGCTATCGGCTCCTCAACGACCCCAGGGCGGCGGAAAGCATCTGCCTCGACATTCTCGAGGTCGAACCGGACAATCCTGCCGCCTTGGTCATGCTGATCCTTGCCCGCACCGATCAGTTCGACGAGGCCAGCGGCGCGTCGGCGGCCAAGGCCAGGGAGGTACTGCCTCGGCTGAAAGACCCCTACCAGCGCAGCTACTACACCGGCGTCATCCATGAGCGGAGAGCCAAGGCGCTGCTCAATTCAGGGCGGCCGGGAAGCGGATCGATGGCGTACGCCGGATTTCGTGAGGCGATGGAGTGCTACGGGGAGGCCGAAGCGCTGAGCACTCCGGGGAACGACGAGGCTCGGTTGCGCTGGAACACCTGTGCCCGGATCTTGAACGATACGCCCAACCTCGCGCCCCGGGGCGAGGAGCGCTTCGAGCCGTCCTTGGGAGAATAGCAGCCGGCCGCCCGGCTTACTGCTTCTCTTCACCCTCTCCCAGTACGCCGCTCTTCGACACCAACTGCGCCGCCAGCACCGTCTGAATCACCGCGGCAATGTTGTTGGTGGCGGAGTTGGCGGCGCCGCCTGCCTCCCCACTCGATATGGTGATCAACCTCGCCTTGGCCAGCGCATCGGCAATGACCGGCGCGATATCGGGGATCATCTCGATCTGGCGATACTTGAAGTAGTTTTCCCCGCCCTGTCGGATCGCCTCATTCACTTTGCGAATACTCTCCGCGGTCGCCTCGGCAATGGTGCGAATGTTGATCGCCTGGGCGTCGGCCCGGGCCCCTGCCTCGATCCGCACCCGTTCGGCATCGGCGGTGGCCTGAGCAATTTGCGTCGCATTGAGCTCGGCGGTCCGTTGCAGTCCCACTGCCTCCTGCCGCTTGGTTTCCGCCTGCGCGATCAGGGCCGCATTGGCTGCCTTGGTCTGCTCCAGCTCCCGGGTGCGGTCCGAAATAATGCGTTCCGCCTCCAGCTGCGCCTCCTTGGCGCGGCGTCCCTGTTGCGCCGTCGCGATGTCGGCATTGGCCTGCGCCTCTGCGGCCGATTGCCGACGCCGGGACTCCGCCACCTCCGATTGGACCACCTTGATGTTGAGCGAATTGAACACCAGGCCGAGGTCGGTCAGCTCGCGGGAGCAGGCTTTCCGGATGATAATTGCGAGCGGATCATCTTCGTCGCTGTCGGCGATTGCCAGATCGGCACTCGATCCGCCGGTCGTCGCGGGGAGGGTCCCCCTGATCCGGGGCGCGGTCTTGGCCGAAAAGAGCTGGTCCTGAGTGAGCAGGTTGAGAGCCCGGCGGCCGGAGCTCGACAGCAGGTCGGTGATGGTATTGAGCTGATCCGCCTCCGGCTTGGCAAAATAGCGGTTGGCGGCGGTCTTGATCATCAAATCGGTATCACCCACCGAAACGATGGCGCTGGCCAGCACCCGGATCTTGATGGGCCGAGGAACGCCGGCCTCGTCGGTGTCGGCGGTCTGGTCGGTAATGTCCAGATCGACGTTGATCACCTTGCTGGAAATTGTGGTGCCGGTGGTGAGCAGCGGGATTTCCTTTGACTTGCCGGGCCCGCGGTAGATCACCGTGCTGCCCTGCAGCCAGCTCACCAGCCGGATGGTACCCGCCTGCACATCGCGCAGAAAGGCCGACACAATCAGGGGGAGGAGGCCGAGAACCCCCGCGACGATGGCGATGATAATGAGTGTCTGGGTCATGACAGGAGCTCCGGCGGGGCTTCACCCGCATATGAGACGGTACAGCGATTGCGGGCGGTATCAACATCTTCGATTCGGAGCAGATCGCCTCGGCGGATCCGGTGGGACCGCGCCAAATCTTCAGCGGTCAGCGTCCCCAGCAGTTGTACCACCTGGCCATCCAGCTCGAGACGAATCAGTCCCTGGCCCTTGGCGTCGAAGTCCATCATGGCCTCGGCCTGTTCCATGACGACACTCTCAAGCATCAGTGCCGGCCGTGACTCGAAGCGAAACATGAACCGCCAGATCGGCCCCACCAGCCAGCGTTCGAACAGCACACCGCCACCCAGCGCAGTGAAAGCGGTAAGCGGCTCGAATAGAAACGGTCGGGCAATCAGGCCGGTGGCCCCGATGCCAACGAGGACGCTGAAGAGGAGGCGGGGAGACAGCAGGGCGGTAAGACGTCCCAGTCCGGATTCGCCGTGTCCGTGTCCCTCACCGGCGTGGTGACCAGGTCCGGGCCCACCATGGTGCCCGTGACCGGCGTCGTGACCTCCGTGGTGACCGACGTGGCCGCCATGGTCCGGCCCGTGGTGGCCGAACCCGAAGAACGCCATCACCGCAAGGCCGGTTGCGCCGAGCGCCAGGCAAAACGCGTAGGCTCCCATGACAGGGGGAATAATACCGCAAATTCGGCGGCGGGCTCTATTGGTCGGGGGTGAAGCAGTCCGGCAAGAGTTCTTACGGGATCGGGGTGGGAAGCCGGGAGCTCGCCGGGGTCGGTGCGGGCGCGTCCACCTCCCGCTGAGCATCCAGCAGGGCCCCGATCCGGTCGCCCACCGCGCGGGCCGCGTCGAGGTCCCGGGTAAGATCATCAGGTGAGCCGGTCCCGGTCCGAAGCCGCAGGAGATCGAGGCGGAGCTGCTCCATCGCGGCCAGCGTGGAGGCCAGCCGGGCGCTCCCCCCATCATTCGGCGCTTCGCGCAGTCGCCGGGCCTGCTCCTCGAGCCGTTTCACCACCGGCGGCAGCTCGGCCAACCGGGTGCGCAGCTTATCCGGAAGCGCCTCGAACAGCTCCTGGGCCAGGGCGCCCTGCAGGGCAAGGAAGGATGCAGACGGCGTTGAATTCATGCAGTAGATTCTATCGTGGCCCCATTCCTCGCAACCCCGACGCCATGACCTTCATCAATCTGCACGAAGTCGAGGCCCTCGCCCGGGCCGCGCTCCCGCCCCAGACCTGGGACTACTACGCCGGCGGCGCCAACGACGAGGTGAGCCTCGGCTGGAACCGGCGTGGCTTCGATGACGTGGCGCTGCGGCCTCGCGTCCTGGTAGATGTTGCCCGGCGCGATCTCTCCACCACGCTGCTGGGCCATTCCGTTCCGGTTCCAATCGTGGTGGCCCCGATGGCGTTTCAGCGACTCGCCCACCGTGACGGGGAACTCGGTATGGCCCGCGCCGCGGCAGCGCTGGGCGTGCCGATGGCAGTCAGCACCTTCGCCACCTTCTCGCTGGAAGAAATTCGTGCCGGCTCCAGTGGACCGCTCTGGTTCCAACTGTACGTGCATCAGGATCGCAGCATAACCCGCGAACTGGTGGTCCGGGCCGCTGCGGCGGGTTACCAAGCTCTGGTGCTCACGGTGGACGTTCCCGAAATCGGCCGCCGGGAACGCGACGAGCGAAACGGTTTCCGGCTCTCGCCCGAGCTCCGGGTGGCCAATTTCACCGCTCCCGCCAGCACCCCGCTCCAAGGTGGAGCGGAGGGCTCCGGACTCGCCGCCTTCATTCATGGCATGCGCGACGCGACCCTGAGCTGGAAGGACCTCGAGTGGCTGCAGGGGATTGCCCCGCTCCCGCTGGTCATCAAAGGCGTGTTGCGGGGCGATGACGCCCGCCGCGCCGTCGAACACGGCGCCGCCGGCGTGGTCGTGTCCAACCATGGCGGGCGGCAGCTCGATTCGGCGATCACCGGCCTTCGGGCGCTGCCTGAAGTGGCCGAGGCGGTGGACGGCCGCGCCACCGTCATGATGGATGGGGGAATTCGCCGCGGCACCGACGTCCTCAAGGCCATCGCGCTCGGCGCGGCAGCGGTCATGGTGGGACGGCCGGTGCTTTGGGGGCTCGCGGTGGATGGCGAGGCAGGGGCTCGCCGAGTGCTCGAGCTGCTTACAGCCGAGGTGGACCTGGCGATGGCGCTGGCCGGCGCACCGTCACTCGCTCACATCACTCGCGACCTGGTGGCGTGACCTGGAGCCAGCAGTACGATCCGCTGGGCGGGGCGGTGCTCTCCACCGCCGTTGCGGCGTTGCCAATCGTGGCGCTGCTCGGCTCACTCGCCTGGCTGCGGCTCCGCGCCCATCACGCCGCCTTGATCGGGCTGGTAACGGCACTGCTGGTGGCCATCGTGGTGATCGGGATGCCGCCGAAGGCGGCGCTGGCGAGCGCCGGGTTCGGCATGGCCTACGGGCTCTTTCCGATCGGCTGGATTGTCCTCAATGTGATTTTCTTGCACCAGATGGTGGAGCGGCGCGGTCTGCTGGTGGCCCTGCGCGACGGCGTAACCCGGGTTACCGAAGATCCTCGGCTCCAGCTCCTGCTCATCGCCTTCTCGTTCGGGGCCTTCATCGAGGGGGCGGCCGGCTTCGGGACACCGGTGGCTGTCACCGGCGGCATCCTGATCACACTCGGGTTCGCCCCGCTCCAGGCCGCCTGCCTTTCCCTGATCGCCAACACCGCCCCGGTGGCGTTCGGCGCCCTGGGCACACCGATCATCGCCTTGCAGGGCGTCACCGGCCTCGACCTCCACGCCTTGAGCGCCCAAGTTGGTCACCAGCTGCCGTGGTTTTCGATCCTGGTGCCGTTCTGGCTGGTGTGGGCCTACTCCGGGTGGCGGGGGATGCTGGAAGTCTGGCCGGCGGTGCTGGTGGCCGGAGCGGCGTTTGCGATTCCCCAGTTCCTGATGGCAACCCTGCACGGCCCGTGGCTGGTGGATATCGTCGCGGCGGCGTGTTCGATGGGGGCGCTGGTGTTGTTCCTCAAGGTGTGGAAACCTCGCAGGCATGCCGCTTCGCCGAGCCCGGCGGCTGGCCCGAATGATGAGAAGGGAACGGGGCCGCCGTGGCGCACCTGGATTCCGTGGGTGGCGCTCACCGTGCTGGTGTTTCTCTGGGGCATTCCCCAGATCAAGGCCGTGCTCAACGGCATCTCGGCGCCCAAGTTCCCGGTTCCGGGGCTCCACCAGGTGGTGGAACGGGCGCCACCGGTGGTGGCCACTGCGGCGCCCGAGGCGGCGGTCTTTACCCTCAACTGGCTTTCCGCCACCGGCACCGCAATCCTCCTCGCCGCATTGCTTACCGCGCTCATCCTGCGCTTCGGCGTGCGCGAGCTGTGGACCACCTGGACCGCTACACTGAAACTGGTGCGGACGTCCCTGCTCACCATCGCCCTGATGCTGGCGGTTGGATACGTAACCCGCTACAGCGGGGAGGATGCCATCCTCGGCCTCGCCTTTGCCCGAACCGACGTGTTCTATCCCTTCTTCGGCACGCTGCTCGGCTGGCTGGGCGTGGCGCTCACCGGGTCGGATACCTCATCCAACGTGTTGTTCGGGAGCCTGCAGACAATCACTGCCCGGCAACTGGGACTCGACCCGGTCCTGATGGCCGCGGCCAATTCTTCCGGTGGAGTGATGGGCAAGATGATCGATGCCCAGAGTATCGTGGTGGCGAGCACCGTCACCCGCATGGAGGGGCAGGAAGGCTCGATTCTACGCTACGTCTTCTTCCACAGTATCGCGCTGGCCAGCCTGGTTGGGCTGCTGGTGACCTTGCAGGCGCGCTGAAACCACCCCGGCGACCTAGAGCGCAATCAAGATCCCGGCGACTCCCACCAACGTCAGCAGCAGCACCATCGGCATTACGAATCGGATCCACTTCCCCAAGGGCGCGCCGGCTGCCAGCAGGATTGCCATTAGCGCTCCGTTGGTCGGCGTCCAGAAATCGGTGAGTCCGGCGCCGGTTTGATACGCCAGCACCGCTGCATGCCGGGATATACCCAGCAGATCCGCCATCGGCACCATCACCGGCATGGTCAACACCGCCTGGCCGCTGACGCTGCTCACCGGGATGTGGAGCAACGCCTGGACCGGTACCATCAGCAGCGCGGCCACGGACTTCGGAGCACCGGCCAGCGGCGTCACCAATGCCTGGAGGATCGTGTCAATCACCCGGCCGTCCTCCAGCACCAGCGAAATGGACCGGGCCAGCCCGACCAGGATCGCCGCACCCACTACCGAGCGGATCCCGTCCAGATAGGCATCCACCGTGCCCTGGAGCCCCAGCCGCCCCACCAGTCCGATGGCCAGTCCGGCGATGAGGAACGCCGCCGAAAGCTCGTTGAACCCCCATCCGTACTTCAGGACGCCGATCACGTAGGCGATGAATGGCGCGGCGACAAGCAGCAGGATCAGTCGATGGCGCGCATCGAAGCCGAGTGGGGTTTCTGCCTGGCCTTCGGCCGGGACAATTCGATGGTTCGAGGCATGACGGATGGTCCACCAGATCCAGATCCCGACGGAAATGACCAGCATCCCCAGACGAAGCCCCGCCCCCGAGAGCAACGGGAGTTGCGCCAGTTTCATGGCGATCCCCGCCTGAAATGGATTGATCGGACTGAAGGCGCTCCCCACCATTGCTGCGCCGGCGCTCATGCCCGCCACGGTCACCCCATCGTACCCGAGGCCGCGAGCCAGGAGCAACAGCACCGGAATCAGGGGGATGATCTCCTCCTGCATGTTTTCCAGGGCGCCGCCCGCAGCGAACGCAAGGGAGATGATGGCAACGATCAGATGGGGCCGCCGGCCAAACCGTCCCACCAGCCAGCCCACAATGGCGCTGAGCGTCCCTGCCTTGTCCACCACTGCCCATGCGCCACCCACCAGGAGGATCAGCACGATGACTTCGGCGCCGGCCACGAATCCTCGTGGAACCGCGACGAATGCCGCAAAGGGACCGACCGGTGCCGGCTCAACCTGATGATAGGTGCCGGCCACCGTGACGGTCCGTCCGGTGGCGGCATCCTCCCGGCGTTCGTACTGGCCGGCAGGGAGGAGATGGGTCATGACTGCCGCGATCAACACACACACCAGCAGGAGCACGAGTGGATGCGGGAGGCGCAGTGTCGGCACGGGATTCCTCCAGGGGGTCTTCAATACTACGCTTCACCTTCCCGGGGCGCTCTGCTGACGCGCACCAAACTCCTGAACCCGATGAGCCTCATGCGCTTCCTGAAGACGGCTTCGCTGCTCACTCTGGTGGCTGCTCTGGGGTGCGCCAAGGGCCCCTCAGCCACCCCGATGCCCGCGGATGCGATCACCGAGGCCGGCGTGTCGCGCCTGCTCTCCCAACTCGCCGACGACTCCCTTCTGGGGCGGATGACCGGCCAGCCGGGGGCGGAAAAGGCTGCCGCGATGATTGCGCGGGAAATGGCGGCCATTGGGCTTCTGCCGGCCGGCGACAGCGGATACTTCCAGCGGGTCCCGTACATCGTGCGCCCGGGCCGGAACGGTGGAATGACGCCTCGATTGGCAGCCAGCTTTTCCGCACTTGATACCGTTCCCGCCGAACGCCGCAAGATCAGCGTCAACGTCCTCGGGATCCTCCCCGGGGTCGATGCCAATCTGCGCAACGAGCACGTCCTGGTTGACGGCCACTACGATCACGTCGGTGTGGGCCGCCCGGTGAACGGGGATTCGATCTACAACGGCGCCGATGACGACGCGTCGGGGATCGTGGCCACCCTCTTCATTGCCCGAGCCATACGGCAGGGCCCCGCCCCGCGCAGGAGCATCCTCTTCGCCGCGATGACCGGTGAAGAACTCGGTCTCACCGGAGCGCGCTGGTACGTGGATCATCCGGTGCTCCCCCTCAGCGAGATGGTGGCCAACCTGGAAATTGAAATGATCGGCCGCCCCGATTCGCTCTCGGGGGGCTCGGGCAGCGGCTGGCTCACGGGGTACGAGCGGTCAACCATGGGGGAGATGCTGGCCCGGGCGGGCATTCCACTGGTCGCCGATCCCCGGCCTTCACAGAATTTTTTCCAGCGAAGTGATAACTACGCGCTCGCGCTCCGAGGGGTGGTCGCCCATACCCTCTCCAGCTACGACCTCCATGCCGATTACCACCAGCCGAGCGATGATGCCTCGAAGGCCGATCCGGTCCACATGGCCCAGGTCATCCGAGCGGCCGCCCGAGCGGTTCGGCTCCTGGCGGATGGCCCAAAGCCGGAATGGAAGCCGGGCGGAAAGCCGGAGCCCACCCCAGGACCGCGCCCCCGCCCGACGCCTTAGGGGAGATCCTCGCGGTGCACGCCATCGAGCCCGAGCACAAAGTCTGGCCCGAAGGCCATCGAGGGCGTTCGAAACCCTGGCGTCGCCTCTCCGGCGAGAGTCTTCTCGAGCGCGGCCACCGCCGCATGTGCGGTGAGGCTGTACCCCTCCGGCCCTGAGAGCCGCGCCCGGCAAACCGTTCCGGCCGAATCCCGGACCTCCCCGAACAACCGGCACCCCCCTCTGGCCCGAGCGGCCGCATCCGGTCCGGGCGCGCC
The DNA here is from genome assembly GCA_031402135.1 of Gemmatimonadales bacterium. GTDB lineage: Bacteria > Gemmatimonadota > Gemmatimonadetes > Gemmatimonadales > GWC2-71-9 > JABFSM01. The sequence goes on from JANNSC010000132.1 coordinate 9,448, forward strand.
GCTCCGGATTCGACCCAGGAGAAAGCGCTGGACCGGCCCCGAGGAAAGGACCGGGCCGAGATAGCGGCTGGCAATGAGAAAAGCACGGGTGCCGCGACCGATCCGGGTGTACACCTCGATGTCCGGGATGCCCGTGCTGTACCAGGCGGTGGCCACATCGCCCCATGGAATCGTGGTCACCGCAACCGGGCCCCGGCCCAGGTCCACCAGGCGGGTCTTCCACGCCGCCGGAACCGGGACGATTCTGCCGCCCCGCCGGATGGCGCCGCCCCGGGAAATGTTTTGCACCATGGTGGTGGCCGTTCCCCGGGATACTCCCCCCGAAGACTGAAACGCCAGGATCAGGCTGGTGGCGCCGGGCAATCGTCGCTTCAGATGCGCCGCCAGGCAATCCGAGGGAACCACGTCGAATCCCACCCCCGGCAGCAGCATGACGCCGGCGGCTTCCGCCTCCGCGCTCCGGGCCGCCAGCGCCTCGAAGACGCCGATCTCGCCGGTGATGTCGAGATAGTGTGCCTTTGCCGCGAGGCAGGCATCGGCCATCGAACGGGAGGTGCGGCTGAACGGCCCGGCACAGTGCAGCACTGCCCGCACTCCGCCCAGCGCCTCCCGGAGTGCCACGAGATCGTCCAACCCGACAATCCGCGCTTCAAGCCCGTGGGCCGCTGCCATGCTTCGCACCGCCTCACTTCGTCCGGCGAGGACGGGCCGTAACCCGCGTTCGAGGCAGCGATGCAGAATCAAGGCACCGGTATAACCGGTGGGGCCGTAGAGCAGCGCCGAAGCATTCATCCAAGCCCGCCTTCCGAACTCGTGAGGATGGCCGCGAGCCGCTGGGGATTGATGTTTCCCCCTGACACCACACAACAGATGGTCCCGCCGGCGACCTTCCCGCCAAGCGCGGCGGCCACCGACACCGCCCCGGCCCCTTCCGCGACCACCCGTACCCGTTCTACCAACATCCGGATTGCGGCAGCGGTCTCTTCGAGTGTGACCACCACGACCCCATGAATTGATCGCCGCACCAGCTCCCACATTTCGGGGAGCAGGGAGGCCGAACCGATCCCGTCCACAAAGCTCGGGGTGTAGTCCACCTGACGGCACTCCTTGGCCTCCAGCGAGGCACTGAGTGGTGTCGCGGTTGCAATTTCGCAGGCAAGGATTCGGGCGTGCGAAACGGTGGTCCGGAGCGCGGCTGCGATCCCACACACCAGGCCGCCACCGCCAAAGGGCACCAGCACGTGATTGACTTCCGGCAAGTCTTCCGCGATTTCGGCCCCGACACTCGCATTGCCGGCGATGACCGCTGGATCGGAGACAGGATGGATGAACTTCCCGCGCATCCCCTCGTAGTGGTGCTCGACCAGCACCTGCCACCACCGATGAAAAGGCACTCGCAGGATGCGCCCACCGAGCCGTTCCACCGCCCTGGTCTTGACCTCTGGGGCGTGGTCCGGGACGATGGCGGTGAACCGGAGGTCCCGCTCCTGGGCGCACCACGCCAGCCCCAGCGCCATGTTGCCCGCGCTGGCGGTGTAGATGCCGTCTTCGAGGTCACGCCTGCTGAGCGCCCCTTTAGCGTTGCGCGCGCCGCGGATCTTGAACGACCCGACCGGTTGCAGTGTTTCCAGCTTGAGCCAGATCTCAGCAGGCCCAACCACCGGTAGCCGGACCATCGGGGTGCGGATTGCCGTGTCGGCAATCATCTCCCGAGCCTGCCGGATCGCGGCCGCGGAGGGGCGGTGAGCCAGAATGGTGGTCACGAGTCGAGTCGCCTCCTTGCCCAGCTCATTGAGACAACAGACGGTACACCCGGCATGCTCCTGACGCTACGATCTCCGCCTCCCTCCCCGTTTGGGAGCCCCGGGGCGGTGCCGGGGCGAATGGGCCCGGCCGCTGGGCTGCCGGAGCAGGTGTTTGAGTTCGTCGAGGGTGTTGGCGCGGAGCTGGGGCTCGCCGCCTCGCACCACGGCAAATCGAATCGGGCGGTCCAATGCTGGAAGCTCCGCCAGGGTCAGCCTGCGAACCTGGCCCTCGCGAAGACAGAGCCGCACCACGCCAAGACTCCCCTCAACCTCGTAAACGAGCGGTACGGCATCCCCGCGGATACGGAGCGACGAGATCAGGGCATCCAGTCGTCGCCGCTCGGCCTCGCCCACCAAGGCCTCCGGCTCGAGCGACACGCGGGTTTCCAGGAATGCGTTCCACGATTTCACCCCCGCCAGCAGCGTGAGCAGCCGTGCCTTCAGGGAATCGTCGCTGACCGCCGACAGTGTTCCACCCGACCGGCGCCACCATTCCCGGCAGAGAGTGACAGAACGGCGAATTCTGCCCTGATCCGAATGATTGGTTTCCCCGTCGAGCAGCGCCTGAATCAGTGCCGCGAGGGCCGAATCGAGCAACCGGTCCGGGATGGCACCCTTGAGAGGCTCGATGTCGGTGGCGAGCTCGAATCCGAAGTAGGTCAGCCGGCGCGAAAGCGACAACTGCTGCTGCTTCCGGGGACCGGTGAGCACAATGGTCGGCGGCCCGAGAGTGGCATGCCGTCGCACCTGCTCGTAGGAAATCGTGGTGCCTTCCACTGAGGCGCGGGCGACTCCAAAGCGATCGGCAAAGAAGCGGATGTTACCGGCAATTGCCCCCCAGCTTCCGGCCACCGAGGTCTTTCCCACTCGCACCTCCTGACCGTCGGCGGTGCGTTCGTCGAGAACCAGATCGAATGGCATTACCCGCGCGATGAGTTCGGCGAACTGCTGGCGGAGTTCACGGCTGGCATAGGGCATGGTGCGGGGGAGCGGCAACTCCAGCGACCGGTAGATCGAAGCGGTGCCCATCGACGCATCTTCGATTGCCTTGATGAGCACGCCTCGGCGTTCCCCCCAATCGACCAGCCCTTCATCGAAGACCTGCCGGGGCAGGCCATAGACCTCGCCGAGGGAGCCGTGCTGATTCACTGCCTCAGCGTAGAGGTTGTATGCCGTCAGGTGATCGCTACCCTGTACCAATACGCCGTGCAGATCGCGTTCCTCCCGGGTCATCCGGTGCAGCGACTCAATATTCGAGCACACCGCCGCCAGCGGCACCATGTCCGGCTCGGCATTCACCAGCAGCTCGGCCCAGGCCCGGTCGACCGGCATCGCTTCCACCTCCCTGCCGTACTCCGTCAAACGCCCCTGCGCCACCAGTCCCCGCCGGGTCAGCACGTCGATGGCCCGGGTATAGGCGATCCGGTCAAGCTCCACCGGAAGGTCGAGATCCCGGGCATCCACTCCCAGCGCAGCGCAGGTCAGCGCCACCCGTTCCGCGTCGCCGGCGAGCTGGAATTCCGGCGGTGTCGGACGCAGCAAGTCGAAGTCGAGCGGCCGGTCGGAGAGAATGGTGACCTCGCCCCCCGCAACCCGACCATGAACCCGCCCTGCCATCTGGAGGATTTCGTTGGCGCCGAGGTACAATCGATGGAGGACGTTTCGACCTCGCTCGACCTTGTTCCCGTAGCGGGCGTCGTAAATGACCACCGTGTCGAGGCCGGGAATGTTGAGGGCTGATTGCCCTGCCGCCGTCATGGCCAGCAGAAACGGCTTCTCGATTGCTCCTTCGAGAAAGGGCCGGATCACCCGAATCGGTTCTCCGCCGTGATAAAACGCCGCAGACAGCTTCGGCCAGCGTGCCCCTAGATCGGCCGCCAGACGCTCCACCTCGGCGCGGGTCGGAACGAACACCGCCACCCCCCGACGATCCTTCATCACATGGCGAAGAAATTTGTCGTCGAGGAATTCTTCCACATCCTTGGGGAGGACCGTCACCTTGGCGCGCAACGCTGGATCGAAGGCACTGGTTTCCAGGACCTCGGCGCTCTCCAGGTAGCGGGAATAAAACGCAGGGTCCACTGTCGCGGAGAGCCAGATGAACCGGCACCCGGTGCGCTTGCCGAGCGCAAGGCAAAGTTCCAGCTCGGCAGAGGTCTGGTGGATTTCGTCCACCACGAGGGTATCGCGCTGGGAAATCAGGTCGTCCTGAAACCACCTTCGGGCGATGCCGGTGGTGACGATGACGACGTTCCAGGAGGGGGTCTCGGGCGTTGCTTCCCGCTCCCGATTTACCACACCATAGTGCAGTGTTTCCTGCAGGATTGCCTGGGCAATCGGTCGGATGGAAAGGGTTTTTCCGGTGCCGGTCCCGGCCACTATGCCAAACGGCTTGCCGGTTGTGGCCCACTCCCAGAGTTCTGTCCCATGCTCCCGCTGGAGTACCGTCTCCACTTCGGTCCCCAGGGCGAGTTCGATGGTTTCGCAGGCGGCACGAGTCGGGGCAATGACGATCACCCTGCCCCGCGGATGCTCCGCCCGACGAAACGCGGCCGGGTCGAGCGGAAGGTGGTGGTTCCTGGTGGGGTGCATGGGGTAGACCAAAGCTAATCCACCCCAGCAGGGCGCCCTGCCGAGATCAGCGGGGAGGGCGGAAGGCCCAGCCGCCCAGGATTATCGGTTCAATCTTCCGGGGCGGGAGCGGACTGGCAGCGGGGTGTCCCGAGCGCGGCTGATTCAATCAGCTCGACGATTTCCCGGACGGTCTCCCGGCCGGCGTCGGCGCGGTACCAGGCGTACTTCCGTTCCAAGAAATCGCTGCTGGATTTATTGCGGGACACCCAGGACTGGAGCGCCAGCGGTCGCTCGACGAAGCACCCCCGTTCTTTTCCTTCGGCATCGAGCAGGACAACAGTCGGTGTGGCCGCCCGGCCGTCGGAGGTGCGATGGCGTTCCATGACAAATCGCCCCTGGCGCGAATTGACGATGCGCAATTCCACGTTGACCAGGCTGTCTACCAGTTGGGCAACCCAGGGAATCGTGTTGGCCGAGTCTCCGCAGCCGTCCTCGAGCACTGCCAGGAGGCGCCAGCGCCCCGGAACCGCACGAGCGCGGGCAAGGAGCCCGGGGTCGAGCGCAACTGCGGAATAATTCCCGGTCCAGGTTTCCCGTCGGGCCGTGGCGGAGCCCAGAAAATCGCCAAAGGTGCGGCCCGAGTCGAAGAGCCGGACAATGCTGTCTGTCGGCGCAACCCTCGGAATCCTCCAATCCAGCGCTACCGTGCAGGACGTTGGCGAGAGGAAGAGCGTAGCAGTCAAGGTGAGTGTAATCATGCCTTGAAGTTGGGGCCCCGGCGCCGGCCGGGCAAGCACAGTACCAAAAATCAGATGACCCTGCCCGAGGGCGGGGCCATCCGGACCCAGGCGGGGAGCCTTAGGTCTCCTGGACGTGACCGGGG
>JANNSC010000133.1:0-3512 GCA_031402135.1 Gemmatimonadales bacterium
CCGGTTGAAGCCGAAATCGGGGTCCTGGAGATCATTGAAACGCCGGCGACCCTCGGCGCTGTCGGCATCGGCCCACCGGGAGCCGGGACGGAAGGCGTTGAGATAGAGGTGCAGGCTGACGCTGCGGAGCGTATCGGGAGAATTATTGTGGTACACCACCCGCTGGGTGCCGGAAAGGACCCCCCGGGGCTCGTCCAGCGAGGCCGTGATATCGTACTCCAGCCGTTGCTGCCAATACCCGGACGGCTGCTGCAACGCGAGCGCGAGGAGAATTCCCGGTGCAATCATCGGTATGGAAGGGCTCCGCAAAGGGGTACCAGCCCGGAAGATAGCGCAGGCAAGCCGGCTGCTGTTCCCGGCAGGTGACGCCGGCGTAGGGGGGGACGTACATTACGGGGCCTCCCCTACGACGGATCCGTGACGGAATTCCAGGACCTGTTGCAACAAAGCCTTGGCGCCCAATACCGCCTCGAACGCGAACTCGGTGGCGGCGGCATGAGCCGTGTTTTCCTGGCGGAGGAAACCGCGCTGGGCCGCAAGGTGGTGATCAAGGTGCTACCGCCGGAGATGGCCGCCGGCGTCAACCAGGAACGGTTCCGCAGGGAAATTCAGCTCGCCGCCCGGCTCCAGCATCCACATATCGTCCCTCTGCTCGCGGCCGGATCCGCCGGCGATGTCCTCTGGTACGCGATGCCGTTCATCGAGGGCGAATCGCTCCGGGTGAAGCTGGCCAAGGGTGGCGAGCTCCCGGTGGCCGAAACTGCCCGAATCCTTCGTGAAGTGGCCGACGCGCTGGCCTACGCGCACAACCAGGGCGTCGTCCACCGCGACATCAAGCCCGACAACGTGCTCCTCTCCGGCCGCCACGCCCTGGTGACCGACTTCGGTGTGGCCAAGGCGGTAAGTGAGTCCACCGGCGATTACACCCTCACCTCACTCGGCCTGGCGCTGGGCACTCCCTCCTACATGGCGCCGGAGCAGGCCTCGGCCGACCCGCACGTTGACCATCGCGCCGACATCTATGCCCTCGGGGCGATGGCCTACGAGATGCTGGCCGGCCACCCGCCCTTCACCGGGATGACCGCTCAGTCGATCCTCGCCGCCCACGTCACCCAGACCCCAGCCACGGTGAGCAGCCACCGGCCGGCGGTACCTGCGGCGCTCAATGCCATTGTGATGCGCTGCCTGGAGAAGCGCCCCGCCGACCGCTGGCAGTCGGCGGAAGACCTCCTGCCCCAACTCGATGCCCTGCTCACGCCGAGCGGCGGCACTGCCCCCACCAGCGCGGTGCCCTCGATGATGACGGTGTCGTCCGGGACCGAAGCGGCGCTCCGCCGGGGCCATCCGGTCCGGGTGGCGCTGCTCTTCGGGTTGGGGTCGCTGGCGGTGCTGGCGCTGGTCAATCTGCTGGTCAATCGGATCGGGCTGCCCGGCTGGGTGCTCTTTGCCGCGGTGGGCCTCCTGTTGCTCGGGCTGCCGGTCATGCTCGCCACCAGCGTACGGGAGCGGAAACGCCTGCTGGCCCGCACCACCGGCACCGCAATTCCGTCGGTCGAGCGCGGCATTTCCGGGATGCTCACCTGGAAGACGGCGCTCACCGGCGGCGGGCTGGCCTTTGCGGGGCTCGCAGCCGGCGCCGGCGTGTTCATGGCGCTCCGCATTGCCGGGGTGGGGCCGTTTGCCACCTTGCTCTCCGCCGGGGTGCTCCACGCGCGGGACCCGCTGGTGGTGGCCGATTTCGAGAACCGCACCACCGATTCAACGTTGGGGCAGTCGATTACCGAGGCGCTGCGGATCGACTTGGCGCGGTCTCCCAGCGTGCGGCTGCTGGAAACCAGCGACGTGAGCGCCACCCTGCAGCGCATGGAGAAGGACCCGGCCACGGCCCTCACGGCACAAGTGGCCCGCGAAGTGGCCGAGCGGGCCGGCGCGACGGCGGTGGTGACCGGAGAAATTGCCCCATTGGGAGCGGGTTATGTGCTTTCCGTCCGGCTGATTGCCGTCAAGGACGGGGCCACCCTGCTGGCCGAGCGGGAAACCGCCGATGGGGCGAGCGGGCTCATTGGTGCAGTGGACAAACTCTCCAAGAAGGTGCGGGAGGGGATCGGCGAGTCGCTCCGCAGCATCCGGGGCGGCGCGGCGCTGGAGGATGTGACCACCAAATCGCTGGAGGCGCTACGGAAGTACTCTCAGGCCAACGCCGCCGCCGATGCCGGCGAGCAGGTCAAGGCCCGGGAAATCCTCAAGGAGGCTATTCATCTCGACACCAACTTTGCGATGGCGTATCGCAAGCAAGCCGCAATCCTGAACAACCTGGGCGCCAATTTCAGTGAGATCGCGGCCGCATCGACACGCGCTTTCGACCTGCGTGAACGGTTGCCGGAACGGGAAAAGCTCCTCGCCACGGGGTGGTACTACTGGCTCGTAGATAACGACTCCGACAAGGTCATCGCCGCCTACCAGCAGGTGCTGGACCTCTGGCCCGACGACAAAACTGCCGGCAACAACATCGGCATCGAGCTCAATACCCGGAAGCGCTACGCCGAGGCGGAGGCAATCCTGGACCGGCAGCTTGTCAGCTCGCCCCAAGTGGGCGTGCTCTACGTCAACCTGCTCGAGGCGCTGGGCTTCCAGCGGAAATTCGCCAAGGCAGACTCAGTGATGGCCCTCTGGGCCACGGCGCAACCCGAGTCCAGGATCCGGCTGGCCGTCTCGTTCCGGCTGGCCTATACCAAGGGGGACTACTCGACCGCGCTGGCCTACGCCGATTCGGTCGGTCTGCAGAGTGATCCCAACTGGCAAGCCCGCTCCCGCCACCAGCGCGGCACGGTGTTCCGAATCCAGGGCCAGCTGGCCCGCGCCGACCGGGAGGAACGTGCCGAATCGGAGATCAATGCCCGCTCCAGTTCGCCCACCCAGGCGTTCCACTCGGTACTGGACGTCGCCACCAGCGAGGTCCTGCTGCACGACCGCACCGAGGCGGCCCTGCGCAGCGTCGACTCGGCGGCTGCCAAGTTTCCCATGAGCACCACCGACCCGGTGGACCGCCCCTACCTCCCCCTGTCCGATTTCTATGTCCGGGCCGGCCAGGTGGAAAAGGCGGAGCGCCTTCTGGCCGAGTACGAGAAGACCGTGCCGGAGGCGCTCAAGAATGCCGACGTCGCGCGGTCGCAATCCCGCGCACTCATCGCGCTCGGCAAGGGGCAATACGCTGACGCCATCAAAGGATTTCGGGAGTACCGCGACAAGAATGGCGGGGAGCTCACTTCCCTGCCGGAGATTGCTCAAGCTTTCGACCGGATGGGGCAGACTGATTCCGCGGTTGCCACCTACGAGGCGTACACCGCTGCGACCGACGTCGGGCCGGCCGGCCGGCAGTATTTCCGGCCCCGTGTCTATAGCCGTCTCGGCGAACTGTACGACGGAAAAAACAAAGAGAAGGCCCAGGAGTACTACGGGAAGTTTGCTGCCCTCTGGAAGGACGCCGACGCCGACTTGCAGCCCAGGGTTGC
>JANNSC010000134.1:0-1862 GCA_031402135.1 Gemmatimonadales bacterium
CCGGAGGCGAAGGCCGGAGCGGCTGCCGAACCCACCGCTGCGGCTCCCAAAGCTCCCCGACGCCCCCGGTCCAAGAAGAGCGGGTGAAGCTGCTCCCGAGTTCCTTTTTCCGCCGCTCGGCGGAGGTCGTCGCCCCGGAACTTCTCGGGGCGACGATCGTTTCGGGGTCGGGTGGTTCGCGCGCCTCTGGCGTCATCATCGAAACGGAGGCGTACCTCGGCTTTGACGACCCGGCCTCCCATGCCTATCAGGGCAGGCATCACACTGGCAACGCCAACCTGTACTCACCTCCCGGCACCTGGTACGTCTACCGTTCCTACGGCGTTCACTGGTGTGCCAACCTGGTGGTGGGTGGTGCCAAAGGATCCGCGGTGTTGTTGCGAGCAATCGCCCCGTTGGAGGGGTTGTCGGTCATCCGGCGGCGGCGCGGGCCGATGGGCGACCGGCAGCTGACCAACGGGCCCGGCAAACTTTGTCAGGCGCTCAAGATCACCCGGGCGTTGGACGGTACACCGATGCGGGGGTCAACCCATCTGGTGGGCCAGATGCCAAAGCGGCCAGTCGGGGTGACCGTGGTGACGCCGAGGATCGGGATCACCAAGGCCGTGGACTGGCCGCTGCGGTTCCTGCTGCGAATCGTTTCGGTTGGCTAGTACCCGCCGCCCCGTACGCCTTCCTTTGAGCTCCCCAGGGAGAACCGAAGGCCGCCCATTACCGAATGGCCCGGGCCCCGCAACAGGTTGCCGGCGCTGGGCGAAGAGGTGATCTGATACTGGCCGAAGGCGGCCATCCGCCCCACCCGAAACTGCACCCCTGCCATGAGCGACATGAATCCGGTGGCCGAACGCTCGTGAGCGTCGTCTGCGCTGATGGCCGCTTCAAGAGCGGAGGAGAATACTTCATTGTCCCCGAACTGCGGATTAATAACCTGCAGCAAACCGAAGCCGACGCCGAGGTATGGCTCCAGGGAGCCGCGAACGGGGTAGCCGGTCATGTTCATCTGATAGCGCCGCAGGCGATCGAAGCTCATTGAGCGGGCGATCCCGCCACTGTTGCTGTCGATGAACCCGGTTGCCTCGCTGCTCCCGAACGCCTCGTCCACACCGACCATGAGCCCGGCACGTCGTGATACGATGGCGAGGTGCGCCCCGAAGGACGGAACGCCGGTTTGGGTTTGCGATGGAGTCTCGAAGAGCATCGCCCCGGCCTGTGCGCCGAAGTACCACTTGAAGCGATTGTCGCGGATCTCCGCGACTGAACCGGCGTCCGAGCGAGCTGTTTGAGCCTGGGCCGAGGCTGCTGTCGCCACGCCAAATGCGGCAAGGAGCGGGAGGGCCCGGGACGGGATGCGCATGTGTCTGCCTCCGAACGAGAAGTCGGTGTTCAACAGGATTCAGGTGATGGAGAGTCCCCCTGATCCACGGCAAACCCCGTGCTCGCTGCATGGGGGTCTGGGTGATAGGGATCGGATTTGCAGTTTGGAGCCGCCGTGGCTCCAAAAATATTAGCTATCTTCTTGCAGTAAAACGATTTACATTACTTGGCCTTTGAGTCCTTCAGGCACCGAATTCCGCCGGTTCTGGCGTGGCTGGGTGGGTGCACCCCCCGAAACGCATCCTTTCGGCAAAAGGCCAGATCGGGGGTTCCGCTTCGAAGATGGCTCAGGCCCGAGTCGGTGGCCGCGTCGGAAGGGGACCTGTGGAGCGGTCGAGGGCCTACCCGCTGGACTCCGCGCGGCTCTCACCGCCGTCGATTGATTGTAAAGGCGGATCCAGGAATCTCCTCACTCCGAACACTGCGGCGGGGAGGAGCAGAACAAAGATCGGGGCCTCAGCACGAACCTCAACAAAATTCGTTTGTAA